>JAHJDP010000084.1 GCA_018831195.1 Candidatus Eisenbacteria bacterium
GACGGTGGCTTTCGGGCGCCCGAGATTCTGGACTTCCTTGACGAACAACCCGGGCTCGATTACATCGTTGGTTTTGCTACGAATGTCGTGCTGGAGAAACATGTCTTTGACGCTCTTTGCCGGAGCTGGGAATACTGGCGCCAGGGCGATCCATCATGGAAAGCCTATGGAGAATGTACTTACAAAGCCAAATCCTGGTCGCGGGCACGACGGGTGATCTTCAAAACCGAGATTCTTGACCATCCCGGCAGGGACCTGAAAGAGAATCTTCGTTTTGTGGTGACCAATCTGAAGCAGTCCCCGCGGTGGCTTTATGAGAAAGTCTATTGTGCCCGGGGTGATGTCGAGAACCGGATCAAGGAACTTAAGGTTGACCTGCAGATCGATCGGACGAGTTGCACAAGCTTCCTGGCAAATCAGCTGCGGGTATTGATGACGGCGGCGGCTTATGTGTTGATGCAAGAGTTACGTTGTCATCTTGCTCGTAACCGTGCAGGCAGTTTGCAAGCGGGTACCCTGCGTGAACATTTCCTGAAGATCGGTGTCCGTCTCGTTGTCTCCATGCGGCGGGTTGTGTTTCACATGCCGAAGTCATATCCCTTTAAAATTCTCTGGTCCCGTCTGGCCATGAATCTGGGAGCTGTCCGAGAATAGCGATTCTCTTTTCTGCTGTTCAATGATTGGCCAATTCTTCGACTGAAATCTTTCGGTGCTGTTCCCGGGTATTCGGCAGTGGGGATGATTACAAATAATTACCCTCTTTTGCTCTCCTTATTGCTTCTTTTGATCAATTGTCTGATTGAGTGCGATAATTTTGATCTTGATCATCTGGTACAGGGCTGTAAGCTGATTTCAACGCGATTAAATAGACACTCATGAATAGTCTGCGCTAGGATTATGCCTAAACCTAGATATAAGCCGATGATCGAATCTTTGACCGGCTTTAGAATTATTGTCCAACTCAGGAAGAGGAGGCGGCCGTTTTCTGTGCAGAGAGTATCTCATTGGAATACAGCAAATTGGCATGTTGACATAATTGCCCCTCTCCGACTCTTTTGTCGCAGAGGAAAAGCGGCAACACTTCTGACAGTTGGCTCTTCTGAACCAAGGATTCGCAACGCCCGTTTGAGTAGAGAGTGTCTCATTTTATGGTTTGGACACAATGCTTTCATACCTTCTTCAGAGGCTTATTGATCACATTGCTCTGAATGAAATACTAAGGTTTTCATTGTTATGGTAAAATACCATCCAAAGAACAGGAGTCGGCAATACCCAACTTGCATTGTGATGCTGGAGAAAACCTTCCATTTTATTAGCCCGTCAACAAACAATCCCAATTTAGAGTGCCTCCCCGGCACATCAATGCAGCCAACTATTCTGGATAATACTGATCGTACATTTCACAATCCTCTTTATTGTGAACGATCATATCTGCGGCAACATAAGTTTCCAATGTAACCTGAAAATTATAAACCATAGCTCTTTCTTCGATTTTCTGTACAGTATAAATTTCAATATCCCAGCCATCTGGGTTAGTTAACACGTCACCGACACTAAGGCTACTCACCGCAACCCATTTCCCCCCGCTTAAAACAGGATGATTCTCTGTTGCCCGAAGCTCCTCGTTTATGATATAGTAGTGGTCAACAAAGAATGGCTTGTGAACTGAGGTGACCTCAGAGGCTCTCATCTTGGCCGAAGATTCATTGTAAGAAAGTACACGGTCATCTACCTGTATTTCCTCTACCGGTTTTGTGCTACCATTTGCCATCCTGATTGGTGTTCCCGCAAGTAAGCAGTCACACCCTCGGGAGTATCACAATGGCAAAGGCTCCAAGTAGGAAAACATATTTCATCGCATGGTCCTCCTGGACCCTCTTTCCAGCAGCACCTCCAGGTCCGTAAATTGTTATCGCAATACGACCCCCATTGAATTCTAGTCAAACAATCCCCTTCCTCTTGGCATCTTTCAGCGACTTGAGTACAATTCGGATATGCCTGGGCCGAGCCGGTAAAGGCTACCATTAGTGCAGCAAACATGACTAACATCACTATCGCCCGCATTATTTTCTCCTTTATTGTTTACATTCTGCAGAGACCTTATCGAAGACCGATTCTATTAGGTAGGCTTGTTTTATGACTGGCACCTACCTCAGAATCAGCCGAGCCTCCAAGCACGAAGGGATCAAAGAATCAATTATTTTATAATATAACTCTCGCGTGTAAACATTCGAATGCTTCGTTCTTACTAAGTAGAGTCAAACTATTTGCACCTAGTGCAAGTGTCAAGATTATTTGTATTCATCTTAATTCATCGTAAGATATCGCCCTACCCCGTCTGGCCACGCTTTGTAATATCTGTCATCTTGGTCCTTCGAAAGGAGGAGTCAAATGACAGCTCGAGAAACGGAAATCAAAACCCTGATTAAAGGCGTTCGTGAAGGGAAGGCCCGAACAGCAGTCCGATATTCATCGGATATACGCGAAGCAAACGTGGCATTTATCAAAGAGGAAATGAAAACTGGGCGGGCGCTCTCTTCCATTTGTCTGTCCCTGAATCTTTCGCCGAATACGATTCAGCACTGGTTAATACGTCAGCCTGATAATAACGGTCGTCATCGATCATCGATGATATCAAGGATTGGGCGACCGCACGCCGGCCATTACCGGGAAGCAGCTTAGGCAAGGCGATTGCATATATGTATAACATATGACCTGGCCTAAAGGCATTCTTGGAGAATCCACGAGTCCCCTTGGACAATAATGCTGCAGTGAGAGCGTTGCGCGGAATCGTTCTGGGAAGAAAGAATCACTACGGGTCGAGATCCCAACGCGGAACGGAGGTCGAGGCTCTATTTTATAGCTGGTTGGAATCGGCGAAACTGTGTGGTGTGGATCCGAAAGCGTACTTGCGGAAGGCTATCTATGAAGCGATTAAGAATCCCGGCAATGTAATCCTTCCATCGGATCTCGTGTAATTCCTTGTAAATCATCAGGTAACCGAAGAATCCCTCAGATTTGTCTGGTGGGGCTGGGCGATATCTTTCTCCTCATCATCCCTCAAGATTACCCGCGTGCCTCAAGATAACCAAGGCTTATGAAACGAACCTACAGGCTGGAAACCCAAGCCTGCGGCCAGCGACCCATCCCGGAAGCCGGAAGCGGCGATCTCCCTATCCAGTAGCGGGACAGAGGGTTCCACCCCATTGAGACCGGGGGCCGCTAATGATACACTTGGAAAGTCATCAGATTCAGATCAGGACCTGAAAGATAGCGAGGTCTGCGGGATTGAGAAAATCCAAGGGAGCGGTCATTCAAAGGAGCTGAGGAATGGTTCTTTCACAATGGGGATGGGGTAAGCGGGGATGGGGTGCAGGACGCCAGGCCAGGACGCTCGCCGCGGGCTTCGTGGTGTCGGCCGGTTTGGTTCTTGCGTTGGGGATCTTTCTCGCGGCTTGCAGTGATGACAAAGGCAACGGCGGCACGGAACCCACGATCCGCCATCCGCAGGATTTCATTCCCCAGGGAACGAGCGGGATGAGCCTTAACGGCTCGGTTCAGGTTGCGACCAACGCCGAAGAGTTGCAGCAGGTCATCAACGGCGGGTACGGAGTCTATTTAACATATAACTTTCAGGAATTGGCGCTTCAGAATTATTTGGGGAATGTGGCGGGAAGCCAGGCCTCACTGGATGTCTATATTTACGATATGGGGACCGCGGAGGATGCCGCCGATCTGCATCATGACGTTGAGATTAACGGGAGCGGCAGTTATGAGGAGCTGGACGATGTCGGTGACGAGGAGCGGCTCTTCATCGGATTGGGGTGGCAGAAGATTCAATTCCTCAAGGGTCAATACTGGGTGAGGATTTATATCGACAGCAGCACGGAAGACGCCAAGACGCTTCTTGATCTCTTCGGTACGGCGGTGGTGGATGAGATTGCTGGATAAAATTGCCGGATAAGTATTGCTGGATGAGAGCCGCACCGGCGGCAGGTTGAATAGATTGGTATTGAGGGGCCGCACCAGAGACAGGATGGTGTTATGGATCGCCGGCATTTTATAAAGAGTGGCGCAAAGATTGTCGGGGCGGGGCTTATCCTGCCCGCATGGCCCGGTCTCGGTCCCGTTTTCGGCTCCCGTTTCAACCCCGTATTTACCCCTGTTTTCGGCGCTGACGCGGCGGATGCGGCACCCGATCTGGTTCTCGCCAAGGGGAGTCCGAAAGAGGCTGTCTTCAGGGCGCTGGAGGCCCTGGGCGGGATCCGGCGTTTTGTAAAACCTGATCAGGTCGTCGTTATCAAACCCAACGCGAGCTTTGAAACCCCGCCTAATTTGGGCGCAACCACGCATCCCGAGGTTCTTACGGCTGTGATCGAGGCCTGCTTTCAGGCCGAGGCGCGGCGGGTGCTGGTCGTCGATCATTCCCTCCGGGATCCGGAGCGGTGTTTCAAGCGCACCGGTACGGCCGAGGCGGTCGACGCTTTCCCGAAGGCGAAATTGGTTTCACTGGACAAGGAAAGCGGCTATGTGGCGATCGATGTACCGGGTGGGAGGGCGCTGAAGAAAACATCGATCCCCGTTGTCTTGCAGAAGGCGGATGTCTTCATCAATCTCCCCTCGGCCAAAGCGCATTCCGCCACAGGCGTCAGTCTTGGACTGAAGAACCTCATGGGGCTTGTGTGGGACCGGCAGACGTTCCACAACGACATGGATCTGCATCAGGCGATCGCCGATCTCGCAACGGTGTTGAAGCCGCAGCTGACGATTCTGGATGCGATCCGCATTCTACAAACCGGCGGCCCCTCGGGCCCCGGAACCGTCGATGAGTTCAACGGCGTCGTCGCCGGTATCGATCCGGTGGCCGTCGATGCCTTCGGCGTCGGGCTCTCGACCTGGAACGGCCAGACCTTCCTTCCCGATCAAGTCGCCTATATCCGCCATGCGGCGGAACATGGCGTTGGAACATCGGCCTTGGAGACTCTCCGCATCGAGGAACTGGGTTAGGAATGGGGCGGCCGGGCATGCGCAGGATCGCACTCTGTTGGATCATACTCTGTCACCTTGCCGTTCTTTCCGGCGCCGCCGCGGCGCAGATCACCACCCATCCGGCGCCACAGCTCCAAACTGAGACGACGGCGGAGGATTTGCGCCCGCGGATCATCGCATCCGAAGACCGGATCTTGATCCTCACGCCGTCCGCCCTTTATCGTTTTCTCCCCGCATCGGAAACCTGGACTCACACCTCATCGGCCGACGGCCTTCCCGCGGGCCGGCTCGAATCTTTATCATTAACCGATGGCACGATCTGGATCTCGAGCGACGGGGTGAGCGCTTCCGATGCCCGGTTTGATGACTGGAAGACTTACAAATCGGGGGAGGAGTGTCCCGGTCGAGCCGTCTATGCCGTCGAATCCGACGGCGATTACGCCTATGCGGCCACCGATAAGGGCCCGGCCCGGTTTGATCAATATATTTTGGAGTGGGAAGCGATGGAGCGCCCCGGTGATGAATCCTGGGGTATGGCGCGCGATGTCGCCGTTGGAGAGGATCGCGTCTGGTTCGCGCTCGACGACGGGATCGCCGAGTACCGCAAGGAAACGGAGAGCTTCACCCTTTATACAACCCTCGGACGGTTGGAATCTCCCGCGGTGCTCGCCCTCCGGCAGACCCCCCGGTACATTTGGGCGTTCGCCGGAGACGGCATCGCACGGTATGATAAAGAGCTTCAGAGCTGGACCAGTTTTGAAACCGGGGTCGATTTTCCCGACGCCCGAATCCACCAGCTGACCCTGCAGGGGGATGATCTCTGGCTCGGCACCGACGAGGGGCTCTGGAGCTACAGCGCCGAGACAGGGATCTGGCGGCGGGATCAATCCTGTGACGAGATGCCCGGCGAATCGGTGCATGCCTTTGCCAGGGAGTCGAACCGGATTTGGGTTGTGACCGAGCGCGCCTACGCCGTCTACGACGAAGCGACGGCCCGTTGGATTGATTTTACAGCGGCCGTTCCAATGCCGCCGGGCGCCGTCGTTGAAATGGCCTGGATGAGCGAGACCCTCATCTACCTCGGTTCCGAACAGATCGTCTACGGGCTCAGCCAAGGGCAGGACAACCCCAATCTCTTCACCTTCCGCAGCCAAGAGGTCTTGGCGGCGCAGGGTTCTGATATTTCCAATGCACCCCGCTGGCGGGCCGGATTGGATGACGCCGGATTGGGTCTCGTCGCGCCCTCGGGCAAAGACTTGCACATTAAGGGCGGCGCCACGATCTTTATCGAAGATGATGATTCAGGACCGGACGGCGGGACCGGTCTTGGGGATTTGATCACCGATACGCGCTACGATTTAACATTAACAGGCCGGATGGATTCGGATCGGACTCTTTCCGGTTTCTACGATACGACCGATCCGGACAACTCGAAGTATCAACTGACCTACCGCGGCGCCCGCTCGGATGTCCTCCGCTCCGTGAGTCTGGGTGAGATCGAGCAACAGCTCTTTAACACCCGTTTGGCGCCCGGAACCGGCCTGCGGGGCGGCCATGCGCGTGTGGAGATGGGGGATCGCTCTGAATCAACCCACCGGCGCCTGCTGACGGCCGATGCCTGGGCCGGCAAGCGGCGGACCCTGCCCGGCCGCGATGTCTATTACGGCGGGAACCGAGCGGTCGATTCGCGGATCCGGGATACAGGTTATGTACAGGGGATGGTCTTCCCCCTGCCGGAGGGGTGGACCTCCGCCGATTTGAGAGATGCCGTCCTCTATCATGACGACGGCGTCGCCGGCAGCGACAACGCCAATACGGAAGACCGGATCATTGCCGGCCTGAGCGGGTCGTGGGATCGTCTGGAGCCCTTTGCCGACTATATTATCGGGTCAAACGGCGGCACCCTCATCCTGGCCGCTCCATTGGGCGGGGGAGAGTCTTTAACAATCGTCAATGGCGCGCATGAGGCCGATCTCACCGGCGGCTGGTTGCGGAATCGTTATTTCATCACAATAGGTCCGGTGCCGGGATCGCTCGCTGTTTCGATCAGCGACTCCACCGGTTCCCTGACTGATCCTCAGGGTGAATCTTATCTTTCACTTTTCGGCCTCGATGCCAATGGCGACGGATTGCTGGATCCGGATCATTTCAGTCCGATTACAGGGCTCCTCAGTTTTCCCGAGCCCCTGCCGTTCCCGGCTGAAATCTATGCGGATGAACCGGTCAGCTTGTACGATATCAACGTCACCTATCAGGCGACCCTCAACACCTTCCGTCTGAGTCATCGCGATCTGGCGCCCGGATCAGAGCGGATTACGGTTGATCGCGAACAGCTTCGCGCCGATGTCGATTACTCGATGATCCCGGCCTCCGGTCTCTTTGTCTTTTTTGAGCATATTCTTCTCGATGACGATTCGGTGATCGAGGTCGAATACCTCTATGAAGTCGGCGAGGGGTCCACGGCCTCCGATGAGGGGCTGGTCGTCGCCGGGCAGGCCGGCTTCGCCCCGGATGATCACCTTTTCTTTGGCGCCAACGCAACCCGCTGGCGGGACGATCAAGCGCGCGATATCACCACGGCCGATCTCAATGCCCGTCTGGAATGGAAGGACGAGCGGCGCTTTCTCAGGGTGACGCCCGAATTGGCGGTGAGCCGAACCACATCCGGTGAAATGTTAAACCAGAGTGATGAGAACGGAACCGCTACCGGCGCCGGTTTCCAGGGGCGGTATGATAAAGTCGAACTTTCCGGGTCTTATCGCAATTTGGGCGGTGAATACGCCTCATTTGAAGACCGCCGAACCCTTCTGGGAAGGCTGCGGGAGGCCTCCGAGCTAAAAGGACGATGGGAGTTTGCCGGCAACCTCCAGGCTGAGGTGGAATGGGAGAAGCGGCTCTCCGATCAGATCGATCCCGAGGGTCTCATCGGCGGCGCTTCATCATCCGGCGCCGACTCGTCCGCGATATCCCGATACGGAGAAGAATCTTCTCTCACGGCCGGATTAAAACTCCTGCGGTCCGGTCTCCCCAATCTTGAAATCCGCCGCGGGCGGGTTTTGTTAAACACACCCGGGCAGCGGCAGGAGAAATGGATCAGCCGGGCCGAGCTGGAGGTCAGCCCGGATCAGGCGGGGCTGACACCCTTCGGCATCCGGCGCTTATGGCTCCGCGCTTTTGTTCAACGCAGCGACCGGGAGTGGCGCGGCGGCCGCAGCGGAGAGGCGGAAGACAGCCTCAACACAGCCACGGAAGGCAAGCGCACCACCGACCATGCTTTTATCCGTCTGAATGGATCGGTGGGGAATCCCTTCTCCTGGAATCTCGCCTTCGAGGATCGCCGCACGCATCTCCCCGATGAGGATCAGTCTCAAAATCTGCGCCGCTATCAAGAGGTCGATGCGACCTTGCAGACACGCCCCCATTCCGCCCTCGACGCCTATCTGCGGTGGGAGTCGCACCGGGATCTTTTCTGGCATCCCGAGGGACGCAGCGGCGGTTTTGATGTGAAGCGGTTGCTGTTGGGGACGCTGCAACTGTATCCGGGACGTTTGATGGCCGGGCTGTCGCGTCTCTCCTTCCGCTTTGATGTGGGGACGACCGAGACGGAGGATGGCGAACCCGGCGTGTCGCTGCCGGGGGGAGGGTCGCTTTTCACCGAAGCGTCCGGCGCTTCTCAAATCCGGCGAACGAGGAGCGGCATGGGTGAGGCGCGGGTGCAGTTGCTCACCTGGATGCGGCTGGTGGAACGGTGGGAGCAGGAGAAGGATCTGAACCGCCAGGAGGGGCTTGCGACCGAGGGGACGAAGCGGCAGCTTGAGAGCCGGCTTGAGATGAAACCCAGCGGCGGGAATCTCATGCTCCGCCTCATCGGATCGACGGCGGATGAGGGTTTGACGCAGACGGAGACGCGGCGGCGTTTCACCGGTCAGTGGGATCAGACCTGGGGCCGGGGATGGCTGACCTATCTCTCGCTCGAGGCCCAGAAGGTGGAGACCGGGGACCGGCAATTGGGTGAATTGACCCATCTTTATAATCCGACGGCGCGGGTGACCTGGAGACGGTCGCGGTGGCGGCTCGATGCCAGTCTTAGCGGGGGGGTGACCTGGACGCGCACCAAAGACATTTTTGCCGGAGCGGGTGACGACTGGGAAACCCTTATGAAACAATCGGTTACGTCATCTTTGAGCTTTCATCCCGCCCAGACCCTCGCCGTCAAAATCCAATATGTCCTGAGCCGTTCGGAGCGGGTGGCGGAGGATTGGGAGACCGATCACGATCTGCGGATCCGGCTCCAGATTCGCGCCTAACCGTCGCGCCCAGCCGTTGCTCCTGGCCGTTGCGCCTGGCCGTTGCGCCTCGCTGTCCCGTTGCGGTTCGCGGCGCTAGACGGTATAATTATAAAATATGTTTTGGGGTCCATAGAGCCTGGCCGGTTCACCATACTGCGTCGCGCCATTGTCTTGCCATCGAGGAGGGGGAGCACCATGGAGAACCCCGCGGGGAAGAGGTCTGGGGAAAAATCTACCGCACAAAAGAAGGATCATTTCGGCCCAAGTCGCCGTGATTTCTTGAAACTCTCCGCCGTCGGAGCTATCGCCGCGGCGGGATCAAAAGCTTCCGCCAGGGATCTGGTAGAGCTGGGGAAGAAGGCTGTCGCCGGGACCCGCGGGAATGTCATGCCGGGCCGGATCGTCATCTATCACGACCCTGAATTCTATTCCGGAGGTCTCGATCAGGATCAGATCGCCGGGGCTGTTCACAGCGGTGTTCAAATGCTGACAGGAATCAGCGACACCGCCGCCGCTTTTGAATCGCTTTTCCCCGGTCTTCACAGCGGCTCGACCTTCGCGATCAAGGTCAACTGCATCGGACCCACGGAGTCGAAATGGCAGGTGGCGCGGGGCGTGGTTTCCGGTCTGTCGCTGATGCTGGGCGGCACCTTCGATGTGAGCCAGGTCGTCATCTATGATGATAACAATATTGTGAATTACGGGTACAATACCGACCGGTTTACCTTTAATGGGCACGCCGCCGTTATCAGCAGCAACAATAACAACCCCAGCAGCTATTACGTGTATGGCAGCCACCGGCTTTCACAATATATTCTTGATTGCGATTACCTGATCAGCATCCCGGTGCTGAAGAGCCACACCGATCCGAATAATCAGATCACACTGGCCTTGAAGAATCATTACGGCTCCTGCTCGCCGGCGAGCCTCTGCGGCAATATCCCCGGCATGCTGACCCTCAATGCGGATCAGTATGTGAAGCCGAAGACGGCGCTGGTTGTCGCCGATGTGATTGAGGCGACCTACAACGGCGGGCCGGGTGAGCCGCCGCAGATCTGGAACACCTTCCCTGAAATGACGCCGAACACCCTCTTCTTCTCAACCGACCCCACGACGAGCGACTATTGGGGCCGTGAGTATATCAATACCGAGCGGGCTTCCCACGGCTGGGCGGCTAAACCCTGTACATGGGTCGAGCTCTCTTCCGGATCCCCCTACGAGATCGGTGTCAGCGATCCAGGTTCGATGACGGTGATCAACTATGAACCGTCGGATGTCGACAACCCCGCGGGCGTTGTCGGCGGGACCTTCCTGGCGCCGAACGTTCCCAATCCATGCCGGAACGGCACGGAACTGCGCTTTCGCCTGGATGAGCCCTCGCGCGTCTCCCTGCAGATCATCTCCACCTCGGGCCGGATGATCCGCCGTCTCGGCGGGGATGTGCTGCCTGAAGGGCGTCATGTCGTGAAATGGGACGGCCGCGATAGTCAGGGGCGCCGCGTTCCGGCGGGCGTTTACTTCACGCGGATGGAAGCGGGACGCATCGTCCGCACGCGCCGGATCGTTGTCGCGAACTGAAATGGAACGAAAGCTGTCAAGACGGCCGCCCCCAATATCCGGGGGCGGTCTTTTTATCGGGATTATTGTCGTGGTGATGATCGCCGCGGCCGGATTCGTCGTTCTTCAAATAGTTGAGTCCGGGAAGCCCGCGGAGATCACATTAGATACGCCGCTGGAGGAAGCCGGGGAAGGCGACGGGGATATTCTCCTCGAAGCCGACTCCACCTATGTCGTTGAACATTACCTGCCCTGGGATCCTTATGTCGTGACGTGGGGTCCCACAAACCTCGATCCGGATCTTCCGCAGACGCGAA
This sequence comes from Candidatus Eisenbacteria bacterium, assembly GCA_018831195.1. Classification (NCBI taxonomy): domain Bacteria; phylum Candidatus Eiseniibacteriota; species Candidatus Eiseniibacteriota bacterium. The sequence continues at coordinate 11,153 of JAHJDP010000084.1, forward strand.
TCGAGATCACCCTCCAAGACGCCGTCATCGAGGCATCGGTCGATTATCTCTGTGAAGGCGAGACGAAGGATCTCGACGGCGACGGGAGCGACGAGTTGATCGTTTGGGCTTACAGCGGCGGCGCGCACTGCTGTTCGCAGTATTATATTTATACGAGGCATCCCGCCTTTAGGCGGATCGGATCGATCTATACCGGCAACGGCGGCCTGCAGTTTAAGGATCTGGATGGGGACGGGGTGCTGGAGGGTGTCGGAAATTACGACGGCCTGGCCTATTACGATTGGAGTTATGCCGCGAGTCCCTTCCCGCCGATTATTTTTAAATGGCGGGATGGCGGGTTTGTTGAAGAGACCAAGGCGTTCCCGGATTTGCTTCGTGAAAGATTAGAAACTTATCTCTACCCCCAACCGGCCGATCCCAACGATCCCGATTACAAGGAGCAGCGGTTTCCGCGTGTCGGCGCGGTGCTGGCCTATTGCATTTTGCTGGATGAAGAAGAACGCGCCTTTGCGCTGATGAAGAAACTCGATCCGGAAATGATCCCCTGGATGCAGGAACATCGCGAAGCGATCCGCGCGCTGATGGCGGGGATGAAAGAACGGGCGGGCTGAACCGTCCTCCAAAGAGTCGATTCGTCACCCGCCCGTTTCCGAGCTGAAATGTAGAACTTCCAACGCTGCTGCGTTACGGCGTTACTACGTTACTGCTTTACTGCACAACCACCATCTTCCGCGTCTGCTGGTTCTCGCCCGAGTTCAGAACGTAGAAGAACACACCACTTGAGACGCTGCGGCCGTGATCGCCGCGGCCGTCCCAGACGGCGCTGTAGTTGCCGGCGCCCTGCGCTTCGTTCACGAGCGTCCGGACCAGGCGGCCCATCGCATCATAAATCTTCAGGGTCGTCGGAACCGGTTTGCCGGCATCGAGCCGGTAGCGAATCGTGGTGGTCGGATTCGCCGCGTTCGGTGAGTTCTGCCAGAGACGGAAGCCGATCGCCGCGGCCACCGGTTCGTCAATGCCGGAAGATCCGCTGCTGGCGCCGCACAGCATGAAGTCATCAACGGCCGCCTCAACCAGCGAGCCGCTGCCTTCATCCGCCGCGGTGAAGCGGAAAATCACCTGATTGGTCATCTCAATGAAGTTCTCGAGCTGGAAGGTCATTTTGGTCCACTGATTGGCGCTGCTCTGAGTGTGCTCGAGATAGACCCAGTTGGCGCCGTTGTCATCGGAGACCTCAACATCCCACCAGTCTTCGCCGCCGCCGTTCCCGAGATTGTTGGTGTACCAGCGCCAGTATTCCAGTGTCGCTGATTCAAGACCGGAAAGATCGGCCACGGTCGAGGTGAGTACGGTGGCGCCGCCATCGACATCGTAGGTTCCGGCGGCGCTGCCGGCGAGGGGACCGGTGACCCAGCAGTTGACGCCGGGCGCGGGTGTGTGATCATCCCCCGGTTGTACGGGAGCGCCATTGTACGTTGTTGGTTGAGGATCGGCGCGTTCCCATACGCCGGATGTCGCTGTACTGCTGACCGTCCAGCCCAGATCGATTTCAAAGTCATCAAAGAAGGGGGCGATCGGCATGGGGTAATTGTAGAACATCTGGTGCCCCAGAGAAGCCGTCATGTTGAGTGCGATATCGAGCGAGATCATCTCAGGGCAAGCCGGATCGATCGTCAGGCTGAATCCTGATAGATCGGCGTCGCCGCCTTCGGGAACATTGGCGACAGAACCCGAACCATCGGTGATATCGATGTAGTCGGAGGCGCAGGAGATCAGGCCGTTGATATTCCGGCAGTCCTCGTGACCCGAGTTGGCCAGGTGGAATGTCAGCCCAACCGTCTCGCCCGGATCGGCCATGCCGTCCCCGTTGCCCGCGGTATCGTCGATCGAGACATCGATAACCTCAACGATCGGCGCGTCAATGACGAGGCTGAAGGTTCGATCCCAGTTGTCCTCGCTTGAGGATATATTGATCACGAAATCAATCTGGGTCTGATCCGGCGTATCCCAGCTGACGACGAAGTTGTAATTGTCATCGCACGGCTTGGTCTGATCCGGATTGATCGTTCCCCAGGTCTCGTAGTCGTCGCTGATCGTCACACCGCGGACCTCAACGAGGGTGCCCGTGACGTTGGTGGCCGCGTCGCTGCCCATATTCTTGAGGTAGGTGGTGAGGATCACATTCTCACCGGCATCGACCTCGCCGTCCTGATCGCCGGAATAATCGTTAAAGTCGTTCTGATCGACGATCAGATAAGGCCCTTCCATCGTCATTACCGGCAGATCGACCATATAGGGGATCTTGTTTTGGCAGGTGACGACGACATGAACACTCGAATAGGCCGCCACACTCGAAATGGGGATATTCGAGGTTCCGTCGGCATCGATCATTCCACCGCCCAGCAGAACGCCATCCGCCGAGAAACCGACATAGCTGTGCGGTTCCGCGATGACGGTGACATACGTGGCGGCGGGAAGAATGTTCGGCGGAAGGGTTATCGCGTTGGCATCCGGCACCCCGAGATAGACCGAGAGGCTGGGATCACCCATCAGGTTGTAAATATCCCAGTAATAACCGGTCAGGCTGCTGCCCGCTTCCTCCACAGCCAGGTTGCCGCAGAAGACATGGGAGTCTTGAACGATATACCATTGCGGGATCGCCTCGCCGTGATCGTGGAACATCCCGTCATAAGAACCGAGACCGGTCTGTTCATAGGTCGCGCCGCCGGAAACGATGGGGCCGTAGCCGACGCCGAACCAGTAATCCTCATCCCAGTAGGTGCTCTCCGACGCGCCGATATAACCGATCGCGCCCTTGTTGGGCGCCCTCAACCAGGCCTCGCCGAAACAGGTTGTGACCTGGAAGCTGCTGGTGAGACAGCAGTTCCCCACCGCGTGACAATACTCGTGGTCATTACTCAGGCCATTGATATTGGTAATTGTGAAAGTTGGGTCGGACCAGGATGTCTGACCGCCGTGAGCGGTGTAGTTTATAAATCCGACGCCATCGCTTACATTCTGGATAATCTGAGCATCCGAGGAACCCGACTCGGGGTAAAGATAGGTGTGGCTCAGAATGCCGTGGGCGGCGTTGAAGTAATGATTGGTTCCGTAGTTGATCTGCCCGTTCCCGTAGGTCGCGGCATAGCCGGTGTCATAGCCGGCGATCATCACGACCTCACCAAGGAAGGAGGGATCGGGGAACTCGTGTCGCTCATACTCCAATGTCTTGTCGATGTAAGGCTGCAATTCCGTCGAGTTGTTGGCGGAGAAACGGCCATAGTACATTTCGGGGATGTCATCACCCGTGACATCGCAGTAGGGGAGATCGCTGATGCCGGAGAGGCTGTAGGCCGGGATCTGCCCGGTATCGCCGACAAAAAGAACGAAGGTCGGGGCGGGATTCTCCGAGGCGTACAAGCCGTGGACATAACTCTGTATGGCGGATGTCGTGCCGCCGATGGTGTCGGTGTAGCCGACGATCACCTTGAAACCGCGTTCGGTCTGCCACTGGATGAAGGGCTGCAACTGGGTTTCAAACATCCGGGCGGCCACGATGACATAGGTCACCGGACCCTGGTACTTGTCGGGGAAGGTGTCATGCGTATCATCCCGCGACCCGGCGATTTGATCATAAACGACCTCAAAATAGGGGCTCTGGGTCCGGTCCTTGAGGGCCCGCTCGGCCTCGAGATCGCCGCCGGTGAAGTGGATCGCCAACTTGACATTTTCTTTGACCGTGACCGTTCCCATTTGGGGATTGTAGGTCACCGGCGCTACTTCGAGACGCCCGATCCGCACCGATCGCATCTGACCTATATCGACCGCCTGGACGAGGTCGAAGCCGAACTCCTCGTTGCGGGCGTAGGTCGCCGGATCGTAATGGAAGGGGAGGCTCGCTGGATCCTGGTTCTTCGCGACGCTCGGCTGGGCCGGCAGCAGGGGATTCAAAATCCCGTAATCGGCGAGCGCAAATTCGCGGGTTTCAAAATCCAATACTTCAACCCACATCCCGGCGCCATACGGGATCTCGAAAAGCTGATTGAGCATCGGCAGCTGCGGCTGGCCGAGCTGCTGTGATGAGTGAAAACCGGGGAGCAGAAGCCGGCTGAAGGTTCCCTCCGCAGTCTCCACATCCATTGTGGCGAGTTCCCCCACGGAGATTTGGAAAGTGAGCTGGTCGTTGGTTTGTTCCAACAACGTCACCCCCGCCGTCTCTTGAGAGAGCTCTATTTTATGTGTCTCACCCCACGCCGATCCCGCGAAGGCGAGCAGACAGAGCGCGACACACACTACGACGCTGGCACAGATGGCATTCCGCATGATTCGTCCTTTCCCATGACTGAGCGGGTCCCCGCCTGGGTTCCCGCGGTCAGATCCCCTTGAAGGAGTTACCGAATGAAAACAACCCTTTGCCGCCGCGTTCCCAACCCGGTACGCAGCTTGCAAAAATAGATTCCGCTCGGAAGCGCACGACCGCGGTCGTCGCATCCGTCCCAATGGAAGCGGTGCATCCCCGCCGTGAAATGCGCGTCGGCGACACGGCGGACGACTGAACCCCGGACATCGACGATGACCAGTTCCGCATGGGATTCCGTCGCGCAATGGAAACGTAATGTACAAGCCCCTCCGGCCGGATTGGGATACGGCGCGAGCAGGGCTACGGCCTTGGAACCGAGCGAACTCCCCGGCACATCGGCGCCGGGTTCAACATTGAGTTCGATTAAATCGATAAGTTCGGGATCGTCCGTGCCGAGATAGTACGGATCCCCCGCCGCGGCGGGAAGCATGCTGGGATTCAGCGCGCCCAAGCCGTGCTTGGCCCGCTCCTCGTTGATCTTGATGGTGCCGATCCGGTCCGTCGCGACAGGATCGATCCCCACGATCACGCTGTTGTAGGCCCAGTTCGGCGGTGTGTGATAGGGCGGGATGTAACCCGGTCCTCCGTTATAGAGCCCGAAGGTGCCGTCGATGATATAGAGCTTGGTTTTGTCGCCCAAGTCATCCCTGAGGAACCTGGCCAATCCCGGCTCGCCCCGGGTGTGGCCGTCGCCGTACGTTCCCGATAGATGCATCTGGTATGAGGTGGAGATGCCGTTCACCGTACCGTACAGGTTTTTCAGACTGAATGTGATGCCGGACTCGCTGTGATCTTTGATCACCGAGGCGTTGATCATATAATCGCAGTGATCGATGATGATCTTTGAGAATTGATGATAGGAGTGCGTGTTCAGGGGATGATCGATGACGAAGGTCTGTGAATCATACCCAACGCTCGGATGATCGGTGCCGACATACTGCACGCCGGGGCCGCCCCAATTCGGTGTATAACCGGTCTGCGGGCAGAAGAAGGGATTGTCAAAGTCCCAGACAATGATCTGCTCTTCGGGCAGCTGCTGGCCGCCCAGATCCATCATGAGGAGCCCGTCGATGATCGCGTTCACCACCTCGGGATGCGTGGGCACATCGCCGCAGGCGAGGTTGATCTTGATGGCGACTTTATGCGTGTTGTTGATGCCCGGGAAGAGGCTCTTCCAGGCGGCGCCGGTCTCTTCGTGGCCCGTCAGCGCGCGGATCGCGGCGTGCACCATCAGATCGACCGGTTCCTGATTCACCGTGTCCCATCCGGAGGTCGCGCCGGCGTGAAAGGCGCGAACGACCCTGGCGCCGCGGGCGGCGGCATGGGCCGCCGGCGACTTGAGGATATAGGGTGCGATGATCATGCCCGCGGCGCCGGCCGCGGTGGTCTGAAGGAAACGGCGGCGCGTGAGGCCTTTTGATGAGACCTGATCCCGGCCCGCGCGGAGTCTCAATCCGTCATGTTTTGTTCTCGGCTGATCCTGATGATCGCCCTGCTGTTCAGATCCTCGCTCGTCGGCCATGGAACCCTCCCGTCTTCACCACTGTTGCCATACTTGCCACTTGATCAATTGGCGTTGATTTTTAGAGATCCCCAACTCTGGTAATCCACCGGCACGGCTCCTTGGATAATCGTCAGAATCTCCGTGGCGATACAAAGAACCTCGGAGAAATCCGACACCGTGGCGGGATTCATATAGATGGAGCCGTAGAAGCACTCTTCCCAGAACTGGAAAATGATATAGGACAAGGCCGGTTGAAAACGCGCCTCTCCCGAGCCGGTCCATTCCGGCACCGGATCGCCCATCCCGCTGGAGGGATCGTTGAAGAGCCCTTCAGCCCCCTCGGCTGTGCCCTGATTGTATAAGTTGATGCTCGCGGCCACGGTTCCGAACAGATAATTCTGAAAGACTGCGGCCGTGAAACCGTATTGATCGTGGAGAAAAGCGCCCCCGTCGATGAACTCTGTCAGCTCCTCGAGTGTATAAGCCGTCCCCGGCGCGCCGTCGGCAAGCCATCCCGAGCAAAACCCCTCGTTGGGAAGCAATGTTAAGGGATCGATCTCGTCGCAGGCCGCGAAAAGCGGGCCGGACAGACTCAGGCCCAGGATCAGGATGGTGCAGAATAGGGCAAGCCCCACACGATTAAACCCAGACATGGATTCCCCCGGTGCAATATTCCCGTATTGGGAATGGTCCCAATTGGAGATCGCAAAATCAGGGTGGATTAAGGCGGCGCAGCTCCACCAAGATTCCAATGCAATTATACCTTATAGGGGGGGAGATTGCCAGGGGCTGCAGACGGCGCCCGGCGGTGGAAAAATCCGGCCAAGAAGTCTATAATTAAATGGTTAGGCCGTACATCCACTGATGGCAGCAGAATCCCACCTGGAGGTCTCTATGACACGGCATCGCTTGATGGCCATCCTCCCGATCTTCTCTCTCATCGCGGCGATTGGGCTGGCGCCGGTATGGGGGAATGACTTGAATCTCAACGAGTTACGATATCAGACCCCCGCTCCGACCGGCCGCATCATCATTAAATTCGCGGAGGGGTCGGGTTTGGCGGTGGAGAACGGCTTACTGCGACCTGACGCGCCCGATGCCCCTCGGGTCGCCGCACTGCTGCGGCGGGCCGCGGCCGCTTTCCGGCTGGAACGTCATTTCTCCAGGGATGCGGCGGCACTCGATGCCGAACGCCGGGCGGGGCAGGGCCGGGTGGGCAGTCGGCTGCCTAACCTCAACCGGTATGCGCGGTTAACGCCTTTGATCCCTTCGGATTTCTCATCGCGCGAAGCGCTTCTGGGGATTCTCAAGGCGCTCTGGGCCGATCCAGCGATAGAAACAGCCTTTCTGGAGCCGAGAGCCGTTCCGGCGGCCCTTGGCTTTGATGCCTTCGCCGGGACCTTTGATGCCGGAGCGGCCTTCGCGGGGCGGCTCCAGGAACGGAGCCCCGATTACACCCCTCAGCAAGGGTACCTCGATCCGGCCCCCGACGGGGTCGATGCCGAGGGGGTCTGGGCCACGGCCGGCGGGCGGGGTCAATCCGTCAAGGTCCTCGATATCGAGGGGGCCTGGCTTTGGGATCACGAAGATCTCCCCGCGCCCTTCTTCACGGCGGGGGGCGCGATCGAGGACGAAGGCTGGCGCAACCATGGAACCGCTGTGGCGGGGGAGATCCGTGCGATCGGCAATCTTTACGGCGTCACCGGGATCAGCCATGAGGTCCAGATCGGCGGCGTCTCGATCGCCGAACTCGGCACCGCCGATGCGATCAACACCGCGGCGGCCAACCTCGACCCGGGCGACATCTTTCTGATCGAGCTGCATGCCCCCGGTCCCAATGCGACGGGGCAGGGGCAGTTCGGTTATGTCTGCATGGAGTTTTGGCAGGATGTTTTTGACGCGATCCTTGTCGCCTCCGCCAACGGCCGCATCTGCTGCGAGGCGGCGGGGAACGGGCAGCAGGATTTTGACGACGCGGTTTATATGGGGCTCTTCGACCGGAATGTCCGCGACTCGGGCGCCATTATCTGCGGCGCGTCGAACGGCGGCGCCCTCGAACCGGCCGGTTTTACAAATTACGGCGCGCGCGTCGATCTGCACGGCTGGGGTTACAGTGTTTGTACAACCGGATACGGGAATCTTCAGGGCGGGGATGAGATCGAATGGTATACCGATACCTTCAGCGGCACCTCCAGCGCCTCTCCGATCGTCACCGGATCGGTGGCGTCGCTGCAGGGAATGGTAAAGGCGGCCTTCGGGATCCCATTAAATGCGCGACTGGCGCGGGACATTCTCGTGGCGACGGGCACCCCGCAGGAGGGGACGGATCATATCGGGCCCCGGCCGAATCTGACCGCCGCCTGGGCTGAGGCGCAAAATGGTATCGGCGCCGTAGCGGGAACCGTCACCGACGCCGCTTCAGGGCTGCCGATCCCCGATGTGACGGTGACGGCGCTTGAAACCGGGGCCTTCGCCGTGACGGGCGCCGGCGGCGTTTACAGCCTGCCTTTTCAATCGGGTACCTATACATTACTTTTCACCTCGTTCTTCTACGCCTCCGCGACCGAACCGGTCATCATTACCACCGGGAATACGTCGATTGTCGATGTGGCATTGACCGCGGCGCCCACGATCGAGATCGGCGGTGTGGTCTATGCCGACGACGCTTACACAGAGCTTGAGAATGTCCGCGTCACGCCGATCGGCGTTCCGCTAAGCGGCGCCGTTACCGGCCCCGACGGCCGCTGGTCGATTCCCGGCTTTCCCGAGGGCAACGCCTATATCTTTATCTTTGACAATCTGCCGGGGTACGGCGTGGATGCCTACTGGGTCGGCGGTCCGAGCCTGGATCCGGGTTTAACAAGGTCGGATGTCGAGTTCGCCGTGCAGCTCCCGACGGCGGCCGAGGATTTTGAAAGCGGCGGCGGGGGTTTTTACAACGAATCTATCTGGGAGTACGGCACGCCGCTCGCCGGTGGGCCATCCGCCGGATTCAGCGGCCAGAACTGCTGGGGCGTTGGGATGACCGGCGATTATGGGGATGATATCATCGGCGTTCTGGAAAGCCCGGCTTATGATTTTTCGGATGAAACGGAACTGCGCCTGTCATTTCATTATTGGTGTGAAACCGAATCGGGATTCGACGGCGCGAACCTCCAGATCCTGGATCTCGGCTCCCTTGAATGGACCACGCTGACGCCCTCCGGCGGTTACCCCTCCATCTCCCTGAGCGGTATTGGATATGATCCGGGCTGGTCGGGTTCGACCGGCGGGTGGACCGGCGCCGTCTTCGACCTCAGCGCTTACATTTCCGACACTGTTAAATTCCGGATTCAGTTCGGTTCCGACGGCGGTGTGAACGGCCTCGGATTCTGGATCGATGAGATCGCTTTCGATACCGGGGACCATATTTCCGGCGCGCTGGAGGGGGACCTGTCGGTTGTCGCCGGAATCATCGGCCTGGCGCCGAATCCGTCGCTCGGGGCGGTTCAGGTCGCCCTCGCCATGCCCTCCACGGGTTCCGCGGATGTGGCGGTCTATGACGCGGGCGGGCGATGCCTGCGCCACTTGTACAACGGCCGGCTTCCTGTGGGGACGACGCGGCTCAATTGGGACGGCGCCGATCATAACGGCCGCCCTGTTTCCAGCGGCGTCTACTTCATCAGGATGGAAACCGAAGATCAGAGCTGGGCCCGGCGGGTGGTGCTGGCGCGACGGCGGTAATTTATGTAAACATCCCGGGATTCCGCCTGAAAGGTTGCTGGAGTAAAGGCCTGAGATTCTGTTGTTTCTTCCTCTGGCCGCATCGATCCCCCTCGGTTATAATCACAAAGTGCAGATCACCATGTAGTGAAGTGGCCGTATACAGCGCGATTGTTTAGAACGCCAATTAATGGTTCCCCTGGAGACCTCGAGCGGATGACGGCGCGTTCTTATTCCATCCACCCGAGGAGGGGTTTTCATGTGGCGCAGGACTTTAATTTCTTGTCTATCTCTTTATTTCTTGGTGCATTCTGGTTGCGGCGGCAGAGAAAAACTAACCAGCGACGATGGCTCCGGTGATCCGGCACTCCCCGAATGGGTCTACGGTGAAAGCCAGGTCTATGATGCGCCGGCCGCGCCCGGCGGGCGGATTTTGGATCCGCTGAGCGGTCAAACCTTCCGGTTCCCGGCGGGCGGAAGCGGTCTACTCACCGTTTTACAATTAGAGTCGGGGCCCCGGACAGCGTCGGACGAGGGGGCTTTTGAGATTACATACGAGGGATCGGGGTCTCTTGAACTTCTCATCGATCATGACCCCGAGGATGTCGATTTTCTCGTGGGGTACCTCCCCTTGGACTACGCCGTACAAGAGGGGGAGGAACTCGACACGTCGGGCTGGCTGCCGCTTGGAAGCACGGCGGGCCAGGGCGACACTCTTGTCTTTGAACTGCCCGTGGGCGCAAAAATGACGGGCTCGATGTCACTCCCCTGGTCTTGAGTGAAAAAGTTTAAGCCGGTTCGCTACAAAAAGGGGACCGCGCAGGCCGACCTTTACGCTCAGATCGAGCAAAATGTCCGGGAGGCCGCGACGACTCTTATCAACGCCATTCCCGAATCGCGCCGCTTGCAGGTACAACAGGATATCAACGGCTCGCTCTCGCCGGTTCTTTACGTCCCCCAAAACCGCAGCGCCTATTTGTTTAAGTCGATGCCGAAGTATGTGCCCTATTGGGATTCTTTCGGCGTTATCTCTCAGTGCGCGATTGTCATACCCGATGACGCCACCGGCAGTGTGGCCCATGAAGTCGGTCATTACTTTCACCATGTCCTTCTGGGGAACAGCGGCTATCTGAATTTCTTTCGGAATGTCCGTCCCAACGGCCATCATGTGGGGATGGCGGGGGCGCTGAACGAGCTGATCGAAGAGCCGGCCTATCTCGCGGAGTACTATCTCAAGGGGAGCGTCGGCGGGCTGGGGCCTGAGAAGGGGACCTTTCTCACCAACGGCGGCGGGGGATCGATCTCGCCGATGACGGTTGATTATCGCGATCTCGAGGGGATGACGATGGTTCTCTTCGCATCGATCCTTCGGGAGGATACCGAGATTCGCAACTATGCCAATGAGCTTGTGACCGTGCCGGTGGTGGAGGGTTCGCGCGAGCAGTTGTGGCGGGATTGCTATGAGATCGTCGCCTCAGGGACATCCGGCGTTTTGACGGCGCGTGACAAGATCGAGACATTGCTTCAGAACTCCGGCCAGGCCGCCAAACTCCCGGCCATGCTGCAGGCGATCGGCTGGAGTCATCATGTGGTCTGCCGCTTTGTGGATGGCGATGGGAATCCGTTATCCGGCGTGACGGCTCGCGCCGTGAGCAAGGTCGGAACGTCGGAATACCGCCTGCCCGCGCGATCACGGGAGAGCGATGACACCGGGACATACGGCCTGAGCGAGTTTTTCCCAGGCGCAAGCATCCTGCGTGTCTATTATGACGGCGATTCAAGCGATGTTCCAAGGACAATTCCATGGACCACGCCGACGAATCAGCAGGTCGATCTTGGCGATATCGGTGTTGTCAGCAATGAGCTGCTGAACAAATTGCACCAAACCACACGAATTGATTTCGGACTGAATGCGCCCCACACCTTTAGTGACGGGCAGAACTGGGACGGGCACTTTGAGATCCTTGTCTGGCCCCTTGTATGGACAGGCACCTCCTTTACCGCCCGACATGAAGTGGATGATGTTAGCGGCCATTATTTGATGACGGCGAACGGCAATGTAAGCGCGGATGGTAGGATTCTCAATGTCGAATATTCCGCCGATTTTTCCCAAGACCAAACCGGGGGGATTCACACTGAAACTCACAGGAGAGTGAATGTGGCCGGGTTGCCTTATACTGAAGATTACATTGGTGGTGGGAACCGGGTTGTAAAGTATGTGAAAACCGGTGAGGAGGCGGAGCAGTATGTCGTCGCGATGGAGTCGACTTTTACGCAAACCGATGCGGGTGGGAGCGTGATAGATTTTTATGAGTATGTTTCGACAAATTGGGCCGCGGCGACAACCGATCTTGATTTAACATTCAGGCAGTAGTGGAGGATGAGGGTCATGCGGGGAACGGCTGCATTTGCCACGGTCTGTGTTGTTGCCTTTTGTTTTGTTGGCTGCGGTGAGCGAGAAAGATTAACCTCCGACGGCTCCGGGGATCCGACACTCCCCGAATGGGTCTATGGCGAAAGCCAGGTCTACGATGCGCCGGCCATGCCGGACGGCCGGATTGTGGATCCGCTGACCGGTCAAACCTTCCGGTTCCCGGCGGGCGGAAGCGGTCTGCTCACCGTTTTACAATTAGAGTCGGGACCCCACACAGCGTCGGACGAAGGGGCTTTCGAGGTATCCTATGAGGGATCGGGGTCTCTTGAGCTTCTCATCGATCATGATCCCGAGGATGTCGATTTTCTCGTGGGATACCTCCCCTTGGACTATGCCGTACAAGAGGGGGAGGAACTCGACACATCGGGCTGGCTGCCGCTCAGAAGCACGGCCGGTCAGGGTGACACTCTTGTCTTTGAACTGCCCGTGGGCGTAAAAAAGGCGGGTTCGATGTCACTTCCCTGGTCCGGCGTAAAAAAGTTTAAGCCGGTTCGCTACAAAAAAGGGACAGCGAACGAAGTTCTTTTTGCCCAAATCGAACAGAATGTTCGGGACGCGATGAACTCTCTGATCAATGCCCTGCCGGCCGCCCGTCGCGCCGCGGTTATGGCCGCTGTGAACGGCGCATTCGAACCCGTTCTGTATGTCCCCGCAAATCGCAGCGCCTACCTGTTCACATCAAAGCCGAAGTATGTGCCCTATTGGGATTCTTTCGGCCTCGTAGCGCAATGCGCTATTGTTATACCGGATGACGCCACCACGAGCGTGGCGCACGAAGTCGGCCACTATCTCCATCATGTTCTTCTGGGAAACAGCGGCTATCTGATTTTCTTCCAACATGCCCGCCCCAGCGGACACCATGTGGGGATGCCTGGGGCGCTGAACGAGCTGATCGAAGAACCGGCCTACTTTTCTGAGTATTATTTAAAGGGCACCGTCAGCGGCGCAGGTCCGGAGAAAGGGACTTTTCTCACCAACGGCGGTGGTTCGATCTCGCCGATCAGCGTTGATTATCGAGATCTCGAGGGGATGACGGTGGCGATGCTCGCTTCCGTGATTCGCGATCGCGACGAGATCCGGGATTATGCCAATAGGGTGGTTAAAGTGCCGGTGGTGCAGGGTTCGCGCGAGCAGTTGTGGCAGGATTGCTATGAGATCATCGCCTCAGGGACATCCGGCGTTTTGGCGGCGCGTGACAAGATCGAGACCTTGCTTCAGAACTCCGGCCAAGCCGATAAACTTCCGGCCATGCTGCAGGCGATCGGCTGGAATCATCATGTCGTCTGTCGATTCGTAGACGGGAATGGAAATCCATTGTCGGGCGTGACGGCTCGCGCCATCAGCAAAGTGGGTAGCATGGAATACCGTTTGCCCGCGCGATCACGTGAGAGTGATGGCACTGGGACGTACGGCTTGAGTGAGTTTTTCCCCGGCGCAAACACGCTGCGTATCTATTACGATGGCGATTCCACCGATGTCCCCAAGATAATTCCATGGACCACGCCAACCAATCAGCAGGTTGATTTTGGAGATATCAGTGTCGTGAGTGATGAGCTTCTTCGAAAGCTGCATCGCTGCCAGCACATCACCTTCCGTATCCAGGCGCGCCATCTATTCAGCGACGGTGAGCAGCGGGATCGCCATTTTGAGCACCACCTCTATCCATTGACCTGGAATGGTTCTAACTTCTCAGTACGGGATACGATCGATTCGTATGGATTCCACGGCGTCATGATCTCAGACGGCAATGTTGAAATGAACGGTATGATTTTGAACGCCGAATATACTTATGACTGGACAAATGACCAATCCGGAAATACACATACCGAAAGCCATATAAGAGTTGTGGTGACCGGATTGCCCTATACAAGTGACTACCTAAACCTCGGGCACCAGCATGTACGTTATACAAAAGAGGCGGCTGAGGCCGTTCCCTACATCACCCTCATGGAGGCGACCTATACCCAGAGCGTAGATGGAACGGTCACCCAATCGTGGTCCTATATCTCGACCAATTGGTCGCACCCCGATGCGACGTCAACCCTGGATATGGAGTTCCATGAGTAGGCGGGCGGGCATCAGCGCGTTTCAAGTGTCATCCGTCCAAGGAGGTATCATTTTGAGGCGTCTCGCGACGTTTATAATTGTCTGGGTCGCTCTCTGCGCGCTCTCGGGTTGTGGTGAGCGCGAAAGACTAACCTCTGATGGCTCAGGGGATCCGGCGCTTCCGGAATGGGTCTACGGCGAAAGCCAGGTGTATGATGCGCCGGCCGCGCCCGGCGGGCGGATTGTGGATCCGCTGACCGGCCGCACCTTCAGATTCCCGGCGGGCGGAAGCGGCCTCCTCACGATTCTGCAATTGGAATCGGGCCCTCAGACCGAGTCGGACGAAGGAGCTTTTGAGATCATCTACGAAGGATCGGGGTCTCTTGAAATCCTCATCGACCATGATCCCGAGGATGTCGATTTTCTCGTCGGATACCTCCCCTTGGACTACGCCGTACAAGAGGGGGAGGAACTCGATACGTCGGGCTGGCTGCCGCTGAAAAGCACGGCGGGCCAGGGCGATACTCTTGTCTTTGAACTCCCCGTGGGCGCAAAAAAAGCGGGCGCAATGTCGCTGCCCTGGTCCGGGGTAAAAAAGTTTAAGCCGGTGCGATACAAAAAAGGCACCGCAAACGAAGTCCTTTTTGCCCAAATCGAGCAAAATGTCCGGGAGGCCATGAACACCTTGATCAACGCCGTGCCGGCCTCGCGGCGCGCGCAGGTTCAGCAGGATGTTAACGGCCCCCTCTCACCGGTCCTCTATGTGCCCCAAAACCGGAGCGCGTACGTGTTCAAATCAACGCCGAAATATGTTCCCTACTGGGATTCCTTCGGCCTTGTATCGCAATGCGCCATTGTTATACCCGATGACGCGACCGGCAGCGTGGCCCATGAAGTGGGCCACTACCTTCATCATGTGCTCCTGGGGAACAGCGGCTATCTCGGCTTCTTCCGGAATGTGCGCCCCAACGAACATCATGTGGGGATGGCGGGGGCGTTGAACCAGCTCATCGAGGAGCCGGCCTACCTTGCTGAGTACTATCTCAAGGGGATCGTCGGCGGCCTGGGGCCGGAGAAGGGAACCTTTCTCACCAACGGCGGCGGGGGGTCGATCTCGCCGATCAGCGTTGATTATCGAGATCTCGAGGGGATGACGATGGTGCTTTTCGCGGCGATCCTTCGCGAGGATACCGAGATTCGCAACTATGCCAATGAACTTGTGACCGTGCCGGTGGTGCAGGGTTCGCGCGAGCAGCTGTGGCAGGATTGCTATGAGATCGTCGCCTTAGGGACATCCGGCGTTTTAGCGGCGCGTGACAAGATCGAGACCTTGCTTCAGAACTCCGGCCAAGCCGATAAAATTCCGGCTATGCTGCAGGCGATCGGCTGGAATCATCATATCGTTTGCCGTTTCGTCGACGGCAACGGCGACCCCCTCGAGGGCGTGACGGCTCGCGCCATCAGCAAAGTCGGGGCGACGGAATACCGCCTTCCCACGCGGACGCGGGAGAGTGATGGCACTGGGACGTACGGCTTGAGTGAGTTTTTCCCCGGCGCGAACACGCTGCGTATCTATTACGATGGCGACTCCACCGATGTCCCCAAGACAATTCCCTGGACCACGCCGACGAATCAGCAAGTCGATTTCGGTGATGTCTCCGTCGCCAATGACGAGCTTCTCCGGAAACTGCATCGATGTGATCACCTTGCCTTCAACATGCGGGCGCCGCATGTTTGGAACGACGGTGAAAGCCGGGACCGGCATTTCGAGCACAATCTTTGGCCGATCGTGTGGGATGGTTATACATTCTCGGTTCGGGATTCACTGCATGGCACCAATAATCACTGGTGGTTGACCGTCGATGGCGATGTCGGGACGGATGGGCGGGTCCTGACCGTGGAATATACATATTATTACAAGGTGGATTTCAACGGCGGGATTCACGATGAAAGCACTATGCACGTGCGGATCAGCGCTCTGCCCTATACTCAGGATTACATTCACATGGGATTCCAGCATGTGCAATACTTGACATCCGGCGGTGAGGCGGCTCCCTATGTCACGGCGATCGACGCCGAATATGTAAGAACCAACGCGGAGGGAGATGTTGTCGATCAGTTTGAGTATATCTCGACCGATTGGACACAAGCCGGCGCAATCGCTGATCTCGATCTGACATTCGGTGAGTAAGAGAGGTTATGGTACAGGCTTCAGATGAATTCGGTCCGCAAAATCCTGGCGCTCAATGCGCCCCTGACGTGGCTCTTCTACGGCGACAGCATTACGCATGGCGCCTATCACACCTTTGGGCTTCGCGACTACCCGGAGCTTTTCGATGAACGGGTCCGGGGCGAAATGGGCCGGGTGTCGGATACCGTCATCAATACGGCCATCAGCGGGGATACGACACGGGAGCTTCTCAACGGCTTCGCGCGCCGGGTCGCCCGGTTTCAACCTGATCTGATCTTCCTCATGATCGGGATGAATGACTGCTCTGAAGAATCCGGCATCGATCTAGCGGAATTCACGGGGAACCTCCGCCGGCTCGCCGACTTGGCCGCCGGCCTCCCGGCCCGGCTATGCCTGCAAACCACCTGCCCGATCCTCAAGGGGACCGCGCCCGACCGCGAACCCCGCTTTAACGATTTTATGGAGGCGGTGAGGGAGGTCGCCCGCGAGCGGCTGTTGCCCCTCATCGATCACACGGCATACTGGCAGATGCATCCCGAGCAGCACGGCCGGTGGATGAGCGATTCCTTCCACCCCAACGGCCACGGCCACCGGGTCTTCGCCGGGCTGATCTTCCGGGAATTGGGGATCCAAAGCGATTCCGAGCCCTCCGGACGGTTTTTCATCCCCTAATTTTAACCCGAAAGAAATTCCCAAAGGAAATTCCATCCCAACAACGCGCGCGATCTGATATCTTTCCCGGGAAGCGTCTGATTCCGGCTGCATGGCTGAGAAAGGCAAAACCGCATGCCCCATAACACCCTCCATATGGTTTGCAACTCCCACATCGATCCGGTTTGGCTCTGGGATTGGGAGGAGGGGGCGGCCGTCACGCTCGCGACCTTCCGCACCGCCGCCGATCTCTGCGAAGAATTCGGCAACCTCATCTTCTGCCACAATGAAGCCATATTGTATAAGTATGTGGAGGAATACGAGCCGGCGCTCTTCAAGCGGATCCGCCGCCTCGTTCGAGCCAAGCAGTGGCATATCATGGGCGGATGGTATCTCCAGCCCGATTGTAATATGCCTTCCGGCGAGTCATTCGTCCGCCAGATCCTGCTCGGCAAGCGCTACTTCCGCGAAAAGTTCGGTGTCGATGTCACCACGGCGATGAATTTCGATCCCTTCGGCCACTCCCGCGGGCTTGTACAGATCCTGGCGAAGAGCGGCTACGATTCCTATATCTATTGCCGGCCCGGCTGGTCCGACGGGGCGGCGCCGGCCCCGATCTTTGATTGGGTCGGGTTTGACGGATCGGAGATCCGCGCCGTTCTGGCGACGGCGCATTACAACTCGCCGCCCGGCGGTGCGGCGGCAAGGACCGCGCAATGGATTCAGACGCAATCGTATCAAGCTCATCATCTTCAAGATGTGCCGCCGGCGAGTCCGTCGGGCGGGGCGCTGCAGCGGGTCAGCCTGCTGCTCTGGGGTGTCGGCAACCATGGCGGCGGGCCTTCGCGCCGCGATTTGGGGGATCTCGCGATGTTGATCCGCAGATCAACAGCGACAAAGGTTGACCATTCGACACCGGAGGCGTTCTTTAAAGATCATCGCAGGGCCTATCCATCGGTCCCGAGACATGACGGGGATCTCAATCCTTGGGCCGTCGGCTGTTATACATCGATGATCCGGGTGAAGCAGAAGCATCGGGAGCTGGAGAACACGCTCTACATGACCGAGAAGATGGCGGCGGCCGCCTCTCTGCAGAAACTCACGGAGTATCCACGAAGTGCGCTTCGGGAGGCCGGGTGCGATCTGGCCGTGAGCGAGTTTCATGACGCCCTTCCCGGCACATCGATTCAATCGGTAGAAGACGCAACGCTCCGGATTCTCGATCATGGCTTGGAAATCCTTTCCCGTGTGAAAGCCCGCGCCTTCTTCGCTTTGGCCGCAGGGCAGCGCAGAGCGCGGGAAGGGGAGTATCCGATCCTCATCTACAATCATCATCCCTATCGGACCGAGTGTGTCGTTGAGTGCGAACTGCAACCGAATTGGCCGCATGGCACCGATCGCTTTTTGCAACCGGCGCTCTTCCGAAAGGGCCGGGAAATACCGGTTCAAGCCGAGAAGGAACGCGCGAATATCAATGAAGATCATCGCAAGCGGATTGTCTTTCGAGCGGTCCTTGAGCCGTCTCAAATGAACCGCTTCGATGTGCGCTTGAATCTCATCCGCAGGAAACCGGCGGCGGCATTGAAGGCGCGCCAGGGGAAGATTCGATTTAGGTCAGATGATATGGAAGTCGTGATCAATACACGAACCGGTTTCATCGATCGCTATCGCGTCAAGGGGGTCGATCTGGTCAAACCAAACGCGGGCCGTTTTCTTGTCATGAAAGACAACGCCGATCCCTGGGGGATGACGACCAGGTCTTTTCGGAAGAAGGCGGGGAGTTTCAAGCTGCTGTCAAAAGCGGCCGGAACGCGATTCTCCGGGATCGCCGGTCCAGCACTCCCCTCGGTTCGGGTTATCGAAGACGGCCCTGTGCGCAGTGTCGTTGAAGCGATCTATGGTTACCGCGATTCCACCATTTGCCAGCAATACAAATTGCCGAAACAGGGCACGGAGATTGAGCTGGAAACCCGCGTCTATTGGAATGAGAAGGATCGAATGTTAAAGCTGTCGATCCCCACGACGCTTCGGGATGCCGTCTACCAGGGGCAGACCGCTTATGGAACCGCCGATCTCCCGGCGAACGGCGATGAGGCGGTGGCTCAGAAGTGGACGGCGGTCGTCTCCCGCGCTGATAATTTCTGCCTGACCTGTATCAATGACTCGACATACGGGTCGGATATGGCCCGGGGCGAGTTGCGGCTTTCCCTGCTGCGCTCTCCGGCCCATGCGGCTCATCCGACCGGAGGCCGGCGCCCGATCACGAAGCCCGATCGGCATACGACCCGGATGGACCAGGGTGAACGGCATTTCCGATTTTGGCTGAACGGCGGAAAGGTGGCCGGCCGGTTGAAACGGATCGATCGCGAAGCGCTGGTCTTGAATGAACGCCCGATGGCCTTGAATTTCTTCCCCGCCGGGGGCGGAAAGCAGCCGAAGGCGGGTGTCGTATTGAGCGATCAGGTGGTTCAACTCGGTGTCTTTAAATATGCCGAATCAAACGACGATCTCATCATCCGTCTCTTTGAACCGACGGGAAGATCCAGGTCGACCACGGTGTCAATTCCCGCAACGGGGGCAAAGAGGGTGGTGGAGCTTTCAGCTTTTGAGATCAAGACACTACGATTCAATCGCCGGACCCGGCGTTTTGTGGAAGTGAACCTGCTCGAAGAACCGGTGGGGGGAGCGTCGCAATGAATATCGTCCTCGTCGGGATCGGCGGTTACGGCGAAGTTTATCTTGAGGCCTTGCTGGACCCGGCCAACGCCGAGCCCGGACTCCCCGCCGGCCATATCGTCGGCGCTGTTGATCCCAACCCCGGCGCCTGCCGGCGGGTGCGCGATCTGAAAGAACGGGGTGTTCCATTTTATACTTCCCTGGAAGAGTTCTATGGCGTGGGGCGTGCTGACCTGGCCGTGATTTCCTCTCCGATTCAGTTCCACCGGGAGCAGACCTGCCTGGCCCTTGAAAAGGGCAGCTATGTGCTCTGCGAGAAACCCGCCGCGGCCACGGTTGATGATGTGGATGCGATGATCGCGTGCGAGCGGCGTTCCGGCCGCTGGGTGGCGATCGGCTATCAATGGTCGTTCAGCGCTTCAATCCAGGAACTAAAGCGGGATATTCAGGCGGGTCACTTCGGGACACCGCGGAGAATGAAATCGCTGACCCTCTGGCCGAGAGATGCGTCGTATTACAAACGCAACAACTGGGCCGGACGTTTGCGGGATGATAGGGGCCGTTGGGTCATGGACAGCCCGCTCAACAACGCGATGGCGCATGACATGCACAATATGCTTTATCTTCTGGGCGATGAGATGGCCCGATCCGCGATGCCCGCCGCCGTCACGGCGGAACTCTACCGCGCAAATGAGATCGAGAGTTTTGATACGGCGGCGCTGCGGGTCGAGACGGAGAGTGGAGCAGAGTTGCGCTTCTATGCATCACACGCCGTCGCTGAGATTCAGGATCCGATTTTCTTATGTGAGTTCAGCGATGCTGAGATTGAGTTTGCCGGTGGGATGTCACCCATCAGAGTGCAATTTCGGGACGGCAGGCTGAAAGAGTACCCCTCTCCCAATACGGATCCCCAGTGGAAGAAGTTATGGACCTGTTTAAAGGGCAACGTTGACCCGTCATTGATTCCCTGTGGATTGAAGGCGGCACGATCGCAGACCCTCTGTGTCGGCGCCGCGGCCGAATCGATGCCTGTGATCGCCGCGTTTCCTGATCATCTCATCCGCCGGTCCGGTCCTCCGGAGAAGGAGTCGACATGGGTCGACGGTTTGGCGGAAATCTTGCGGAACGCCTACCAGGCGGGGCTGTTGCCCGGCGAGATGGATGTGGTCTGGGCGCGGACCGGGCGGAGAGTGCTGACACCTTGAAAATTAGAGTTGGATTGAATACAATTATAGCACGGTTGTGATTGTTCATGAGTGAGAAATGGATTTCGTCAATACAGTATTTCGAAACCAAGATAAAGAGATTGGGGGATACACTTATGATTCGCATTGGCCCCAAACCATCAGGTTTTATCGTCATGGTTGTCGTTCTATCGGCCGGGTTCCCATCATCATTGTTCGGTCAGAATTATCATCCCCTGGAGACAGGAACAGAGTGGTACTACGAAAATATTGAATATGGCCCCATGTCTATTTCGATGACAGGCGACAAATTGGTGCTCGGTGTTTGGACAAAAGTCAGACATCAGGAAGAAGCGCTGCAAACATACGAGAATTTCTGGACTTGCGATGATGACGGAAACCTCTTTCTGCATGGAGCCCATAATCTGGACGATGGATGGCAGGCCGTCTATGTTCCTCCGGTCAAAATGATAAACGCACCCCTCTATTTGAATAGTACTTGGATCACTGAAGATATTATGGTGTATGATTTCGATGGAAATCCAATTTGGGGCCCATTCAATTACGGATTAAAAGTTTATTGGGAAGGTGAAGTTAATGTCCCGGCCGGTGACTTTTATGCTTATGGTGTTGGAATTAATCCCTCGATCAAATCCGCGCATTTTAAATCGATAGATTCGCATGACATGTTTGGACGGAGAGGTGAGGAGACAGAAGATCCCCCACCCGGCTATCCTGAGGATTGGTACGCTGCAGATATTGGAATGGTACGGCACATAGACGCAGCGCCCTGGTATTGGAATTTGGTGTGGTGGAAGGGCCCTCAACCCACATCATCAAAAGAAGATAGTTGGGGACGGCTGAAATTCGGATTGAAGTGATGATTCTGCCGCTCAATTAATAACCCATACTTTGCCCTCGGACCCCGGCGGCCCTCATCGCCTCCTCAGCCGCCGATATGCACCAGCAGCCACAGCAGGAAGATGATAAAACCAACCATCACCCAGCTGCCGCCGAACCCCCAAAGATCCCACCGGTTGGGTTTGAGGATCTCCCACGACGACCCCGGGAAGATCTTCATCTTTTCAAAGATCTCCGGAAGCTTGGCCGCCTCCTCCAAAGCCCGGCGCTCCGCCTCGGGTGTCGGCTGCACCGGTGTGTGGATCTTGCCGAAGAAGGCGTCGAGGCTCTCCTTTTGTACAGGCTTGGTGATGATGCTGAAGATGAAGAGAAGCAAGAAGGGGAAGAGCGCGTCGAAGAAGAAGCGGGTGGCGACAAGCTGCGCCTTGGAGGCCGATGAAAAATCGATTTTGAACCAGCTCAGAACCCAGATCTCCGCGTGGAACCGCCCCATCCCTATCTTGGGTGAGACGGGATCGGAGGGATCGGAGCGCACGACTTTATCAAAGAAAATGCCGGTCGGCTCGATGACCATCGGCTTGCGGATCGCATCGCCGATCTTTACGGCGCGCCCCGCCAGGAGATCATCGTCGACGGCGCCGGTCGTAATCATGACAGTCTTGGGTTGTGTTTCTATTAAGAGGCGGGGATGGGTTCTGATACCGTCAAGGGTCTGAAACAGGTTGGGGATGATGGCGTAAAGCGTGAAACAGATAAAGACCTGTAGGATGACCGCCCGTTTTGTTAAACGGCGCCAGATAAATCCGAGCCAGATCGACGCGCCGAAGACGGCGGGGAGGGAGATAAAATATTTAAAGAGATCGAGGAGGTTATTCACGAAGAGCGCCGACCCGATGCCACCTAAAAGAACAATTAGAATCACAATCCGTCCTATATTGATATAGTGCCGCTCGGATTGATTCGGTTTCCAGGGTTGATAAAGATTGCGGACGAAAAGGGCGGCGTTTGTGACAGCCGTTGCGTCGAGCGTCGACATGTTGGCGGCGAGAATACCGGCCAGCATGAGACCGATGGCGCCGGGAAAGAGCAGATCGTAGGTCATGTGGCCCCAGATGAGATCGGGGTCGCTGAGTTTCCCGCCGTAGAGGCCGATGGCGAGGAGGCCGGCCAAGGCCCAGAAGAGCATGATGAAGCGTTTGAGGAACATCCCGCCGATCATGCCGACGCGGGCGGTCATTTCGTTCTTGGCGGAGCCGGCGGTCGCCATCATCGGCGCCGCGGCGACAATCGAGACAAGGTTGGCGACGACCATGGCCAGAATCGCGTACCAGGCGTATTCACTCGTCGCGGCGGAACCGAAGAGCGCGAATTTGAAGTTGGGGACGGCCTGATGCAGTCCCTCAAACCCGCCGATCCTCCCCAATCCGATCGGTATCAGAAGGAATGAGAAGGTGATGATGAGGAACCCTTGGATCGCATCGGTGACCGCCGCGGCGGTGAAGCCCCCCATCACGGTGTAGATCGCCACGATGAAGGCGTAGGCGAAGTAGAAGACAACGGGGTTTGTATAAGAGATGAAGGATCGGATTTCGCCGCGCTTGCTTCTTTCGTTCAGCTCATCATACCGAACCTGTTCCTCGGCATTCAGCCCGTCGCCAAGATGGGCTTTGAGCGTTTGCAGTTCCTGGAAACGCTCAACACTGAGCCGCTCTTCCTGCGTATAGGCGCTTTCCGGTTTCGGCGTCAGGGCCATCATCGTCTTTCCGGCCACCATATAACTGACACCCCCGCCGATCAGGGCCATCGCCAGGGTGAAGACGGCGAACGATCCGCCGAGAAAAGGGCTGCGGAAACGCTCGGTGAAATAATCGCCGATCGTGATCAGCCGGGACCGGCGATAGAGCATCGTGGTGAACCAATAAAAGGGGGTGAGGAAGAGAACAAGGTATTGAATCCACATCCCGCCGATGCCCTGGCGATAGATCTCGCGGGAGACGGCGACGGCCTGATCGGCATTGGTGGAGTTGCCGAAATTGAGAAAGAACTGATAGAACTTCCCTAGCTTGCGGCCCGCTATATAAAAATCCTCGGTGTTCTTGGTGCCTTTTCCGATGCGGTGGCCGAGCCAGAGAATCACAAGAACATAAAGGGCGATGATTCCAACGTCCAGAATGTGAAGGCCGAAAAGGGTCACGTTGCCTCCCGTTCCCAAAACTCAAAGAAAGCTCTGACATTCTCGGGATTTGCGCCCGCGCCGAATTCGCACTGGGCGATCAGGCCGCCGCCGCGGTGTAAGGAAGATTTCATCAATCGGGAGGCTGCGATGACCTCATCAAGCGAACCGTTGGGGAGAATCTGCTGGCGATCCATCTCACCCCAGAAGGTGATCTCTCCAGCAAATTTTTTTCCGATCTCTTCCACCCCCATGCAGAAGATCTGTGAGTTGACGGCGTCGATCTCCAATTCAATCAGATCGGGGAAGATGTCGAGGACATAGCCGTCAGTGTGCATAAAGATATACTTTCCGTTGCGATGCGCGATTTCCGCATATTCCCGATAGAGGGGCTTGAAGAGCTCACGCCAGAGATCGGGAGACACGAGAAGGGCTTTCTGGCTGCCCCAGTCATCCATAAAATAAAGAGCATCGACATCCGTCTTTGCCCACAACTCCATCTCCTTGACATAAAGCCCGTGCAAGATCGCCAGCAGGCGGTCGAGTTCCGTTGGGCGATCCATGAAATCCATAAAGAGATTCACCGTTCCCCGGAGGAATTGAGCGCGCTCAAAGGGGCGGGGACAGGTGCCGGCCAGCAGGAAGAGTTCGGATGAGGCGCAGAATTCGTTGACCTTGTTTGTATCGACACTCAACGCTTCCGTGGGGACGCGGAGATCTTCGATCCGCGACCAATCGTGGAGGAGAGGCTCCTTGACCTCGCCGATAACGCCGGCCTGGAGGTTCTGAAAGACACATCCCCATTCATCGATGTAAGTGCCCGGCGTGTGTTTTTCGCCCGATATGTGCGGGAATTGCTTCAAAAATGACGGGGAGGACCCGATATCGTCCGGAAAATCTCTCTGAAGCCGCCGCGATGGCTCGGGATATTGTTGAACCGCCCAGGGGAGAAGCCACATTTGACGCGGGATCCGGGCGGGGGAATCGAATTCCAGGGTTCGGCAGACGAGCTCTCGGGATGTCATTCGTCTTTGCTCCTTGATCGATCAGGAGTCGCGGGCGATGAGATGGCGCGCCAGAACCACGGCCCCCCTGGCGTCGGCGGCATACCCGTCGGCGCCGATCTCGTCGGAGAACTTTTGTGTCATCGGGGCGCCGCCGACCATCACTTTGACCTGATCTCTCAAGCCGGCGTTATCCAGTGCTTCGATGACCCCCTTCATCATAGGCATGGTCGTCGCAAGCAGGGCCGACATCCCGACAAGATGCGCCCCTCCGCTGCGAACCGCATCGATA
This sequence comes from Candidatus Eisenbacteria bacterium, assembly GCA_018831195.1. Lineage (NCBI taxonomy): Bacteria > Candidatus Eiseniibacteriota > Candidatus Eiseniibacteriota bacterium. Next base: position 36,231 of record JAHJDP010000084.1, read on the forward strand.
AACCGCTCCGGCGGCACGTCGAGACCCAGATCGATCACCTCGAATCCGGCCCCCTCCAGCATGGCGGCGACGATATTCTTGCCGATATCGTGAAGGTCGCCGGTGATCGTGCCGATGACGACTTTTCCCACCGGTTTCACATTGGATGCGGCGAGGCGCGGCCGGATATGGGACATCGCCGCCTTCATGGCCCGCACCGCGATAAGGAGTTCCGGCAAAAAACAAAGGCCGGCCTCAAACCGCCGCCCGATCTCATCCATTCCCGGAATGAGCGCAATATTGAGAAGGTCCTCGGGTTCCACGCCGCTGCCCAGCGCTATCACGGTCAGGCTATCCGCGGATTTGGCGTCACCTTTAACGATGGCTTCATACAGACCTTGGTGTTGAGTCATTGCGCTCCCTGGTGAGTGTATAACTAACGCTGAACTTCATCTTTGAACGCGGCCGGAGCTCTTCCCGCCGGCAAGGGCTTCCACTTCTTGAAGGGAGACCCTGTTGAAGTCTCCCGCGATAGTGTGTTTCAGCGCCGCTGCGGCGGCAGCGAACTCCAGCGCATCGGCGGACGAACGGCCGGCCAGGATCCCGTGGATCAAACCGGCGGAAAAAGCGTCTCCGGCGCCGACTCGATCGGTGATATGGATCGAATAGGTCTTGCTGTGATAAAACGCTGATCCATCGAAGAGGGCGGCCGACCACCGGTTATCAGAAGCGGAGAGGCTCTCGCGCAGCGTCACCGCCATCATTTTCAGCTTATACTTTTCGACCATCTCCCCGGCCGCGCCTTGATAGGCCTTGATATCCAGCCGGCCCGAATCCGGATCCGACGCGCCGGCATGAATGCCGAAGACATCCCCCATATCGGCTTCGTTGCCGATAGCGATATCGACAAAGTCCATCAACGGCGTCATGACCTCTCGCGCCTTTTCCCGCGGCCATAATTTGCCGCGGTAGTTGATGTCGGTACTGATCGGGATTTTCATTTTCTTGGCTGTCAGCAAGCCCTCTCGTAAAGATTCGGCCGCGGAGGAACTGAGGGCCGGCGTGATGCCGGTCCAATGAAACCAGGCCGCATTTTTAAGCGCCGCTTCCCAATCGATATCACCGGATTGAATGGCCGCAATGGAAGAGCCGGCCCGGTCGTAGATGACGCGTGACGGCCGTTGAGAGAGGCCGTGTTCCAGATAGTAGAGACCGATCCGGTTTCCCTGCCGGACGATACATGAAGTGTCGACACCGAGACCGCGAAGCTCTTGGATCGCCGCCTGGCCGAGATCATTTTCCGGAAGGGCCGTGACGAAGCGTGAGGGATGACCAAATTGCGCCAGCGACACCGCGACATTCGCTTCGGCTCCACCAAACCCCGCGTCGAACGACCCGGCTTGCTGCAGGCGCCGGCCCGGCGGCGGAGAGAGGCGGAGCATGATCTCGCCAAAGGTGACAACTCTTTGATCGGCTTCAATCCTGTTGTTTTTGTCCTGTTCTCCCGGCCTTGGGGCCGTGGCCGGCGCCTCTGTTCCGGCTCCGGAAAGAACCGCGAGCCATCTTTTCGCCTCTTCCCGCATCTTATCCGGAGTGTCGATGAGCTTCGTGAGCACCGATCCGCAGATAATCCCCTTGGGATCGTGCGTCGAGATCGGCTCAAGATTTTCGTAGGTGACACCGCCGGTATAGAACAGCAGGAGATCTTTATAGACGGCCTTCCAGGCGGTGGAAGATTTAAGAAGGTTATTGGTTCCAGTGATCGCAGGAAAAATTTTGTACAGCCATTGATATGGATATTTTATGCGGAGGGTTTCAAGGTCGCACCTGTAAAGTTCCGCTTTCTGTACAAGCTGCTTGCCCGCATCGGCCGTGCCGCCGGGTGCGCAGAGGATATCCTTTTGGCAGCAGGTTTCCACAACGGCGGGCAAATAATCAGGCGAAACGACACCCGCCACTCCGGCGCGAATCGCCGCATCGGCCTGCTCCGGTGTCAGTACCGTTCCCGCCAGGAGAAGAGCGCCGGGATGGCGTTTCAGCACCGCCTGGATCCCACCGAGCGCCGCATCGGTCCGGAAGGCGATCTCCAGCACAATCCCCAGATCATTCAGGGCTTCATAGGCCGTGAGGCATTCTTCGGGACGGCGTGGAGCAAGCAGGGCAATCAGTCGTGATTGCTTCAGCTTCTTCAGTACGGCCAATGATCTATTCAACGGATCCTCCCCAGAACTCTATAGACGGCGGATATTGAGTCCTCCGCTGACTTCTACAATCATGCCGGTCGAATAGTTGAAATCGCCGCGCGCCAGCGAGGCGACGGCGCGACCTACATCCTCGGGCAAGCCCCAGCGTTTTTGAGGAATGAGGCCCTTCTCAATCTTGGCGTCATAAGCTATTTGGACCGGTTCGGTCATGTCGGTCTTGATGAGACCGGGACGGACCTCATAAACATTAATACCTATTTCGGCCAGCCGGTGGGCGAAGACACGGGCCATTTGGCTCATCGCCGCCTTAGAAACACAATACTCGACGCGTCCCGGGGAAGAGGTGTCGGCCGAGATAGAAGAGATGAAGATAATGGCGGCCGGAAGTGTCGGATCGACAGCGACCTGCTTCATCATTTGCCGCGCCACCCGCTGCGCAAAGAAGAAGGGTCCCCGGCTGTTGACAGAAAGAACGCGGTCGTAACTTTCGGGAGTTGTCTCCAAGATGTCACGGCGTATAACGGGCGCCACGCCGGCGTTGTTGACGAGAAGATCGACACGTTGAAAACGGGCCAGGGCGACGGCCAGCAATCGCTCGTGCTGATCCAACTCGGCGATATCCCCAGGGGCGGGAGCGAAGGCGGCCCCCAATGCTTCTACCCGGGCCTGTACTTCCGCCAATCCCGATCCGGTCTGCGCCGGATTGTAATTTGTCGCATTTCCAACGATGTCGTACCCATTCCGGGCGAGTTCAATGGCGATACCGCGGCCAATACCTCTCGCAGCGCCCGTAACAAAGGCGACCGGCCGGGGTTTTGGGGGATTCAGACGGCCTTCCATTTATACGCCTGCTTTCAATTTCCAGCTATTAGAGGCCTTCCTTAATTCTCAAGAGCTGTCATCAAGGTATGACACGTCCCTTGCGGTAATCATCCCAAACAGATTCAAACCAATCATCCGGATTCGGCACAGGACGGATATCAACCCACCTTGTTTGGGGCCGGTTTTTAGAGTCCACCGAAATTTCCAGAATTTTCTTTTCCACCGGCGCGCTGCTGCTGTTGAGAGAGAAGCAGGCGCCGGATCCCAGGATTTCGCATTCTATCGCGCCGTTTTGTTGCGGGATCAGGAAACCCCCTCGCGATAGCCCCCCCTTGCTAATGTATTCGTGGATCGCTTCGAGGACAACGGCATGTGTCAGGGCCAGATCACGCGCCCGGAACCCCAGCCCGATCTCATGGGGCCCCGAAACGGCCAAATCCTTTCCCATCCGCTGAAAGAGATCCCAGGCTTCCCGCCGGCTCTGGGCGACCCCGGCGGGATCCCGGATCGGTCCCGCGCTCCGGCTCATGCGGATCCGGAGATCCTCGATGACCTGATCCGGCCGCAGCGATTCTGCGCGGCCCCCGCCGGACATCCTGTTTCCCAGATCAATGATCCTGGTGATCTGAGCCCTGGTCTTCTGAAGGAAATGGGCGTCGGTGGACGGCGGTCCCGTATAATGTTTCGCGATATAGAGCGCCGCGCGAATCCCGCCGACCTGCCCGGCGTTGAGGGCCGCACCACCGGGCCGGCGCGTGCCATGGCTCCCGTTGACCTCGCCGATCGGGAAGAGGTGGCGGATATTCGATTCCCACCAAATATTGCCGGTCAGCCCGCCGTTACAATGCTGAGCGCAGACAGCGATCTCCAAACGATCGTGCGACAGATCAATCCCGTGACTTGCGAAGAGTTTTGCGGCCGCCGGATTCATGGCCTGAAGACGCACCAAAGGCGTCTCCCGCAGGGCCTTGGATCGCGTCAGATAGTGCAAACTCTCACCATCGAGCTGATGGGGGTTGAAGGGCTGATTACTTATGTTTTTTGTATAATCTAAATAGACACGCCGGTTTCTCTGCGACGTCTCCCGGTGGACCAGGAGATCGATGAGTGAGGATCCATAATTCTCGATCTTGTTGCCGTCAAAGGGCCATTCATAACCTTTCCGGAAAACGGCTCCGGCTAGGGTTTGGCTATCGGGAAAATGTTCCAGGAGAAATTCTCTTTCGTCGGCGCCATCAGAATCGGTTGAAAGGTACCGGGGCATCGCCTGCTGATAGCTTCCCGAAAGGTTCCAGCGAAAGCCGATAGAGGATAAACCGTATTGAAACTCGGTGAGGTTTTGGGCCATGGCGCCGCAGGCAAGGCCCAATCCCAGAGAGCCGGGTTGATTCTCCGGATAGACGGATGCCTTGAATAATCCGCCGGGTCCTCCCGTCGCAAGGATAACATTGGCTGTCTTGAACAATACAAAGCCGTTGGTTTCTTGAAGGGCGCCGGTGCTGATTGCGATAAGGCCGCAAACGGAAGATTCGTCATGGACGGTCTGAGTGAGAAGCGCGACGACTTGATGCTTGTCGAAAATCTGAATCCCCGCTTCTTTCGCGGCGGCGCCGAGGCAAGCGAACATTTCGTGTGAGGTTCTGGGTCCGGCCGATGTCGCCCGGCCGCGCGGGTCATGATCGGTGCGATAACCGGGATAGCCGCCATAGGCGTCATGGGGAAAGGAGACACCGAGATCGACGAGATTGTAGAAGGCCTGCAGCGAGTGTTGCGCCTCACACAGCGCGATATCCCCGTGTGTTGATCCTCCATGGCAAAGATCATGGGCCATCTGCTGCGGGGAATCCTTCTGATCACCGGCAATGGCGAGTTTGTAATAGGTCTGCTTGTCCGAACCGGCGTTGTTGGAAGCGCCGGCGCCCCAACATTCGGTGACAATTGCGATATCCCGGACTCCGCGGCGGTGAAGCTGCAGGGCGGCATTCAGACCCGCCGCGCCGCTGCCGACAATCACCGTGTTCCCTGAAAACAGGGGGATCTGATAATCGCCGATCGTTATGTCGGAGCGGATCAACGGCATGCGTGGGATTATCCTTCCGATTCCTTAGCCCGGTCCCGTCCCTGCTGATATTCAAGCTGATAAATTTCAGCATCACGAACGACGCACCCGGCCCGGCCGTGATCCCGCATGAGCTGGGAACAGCGGGAACAACCGATGCAAACGCTGCCGGGATCCATGGCGCCTTTTTCGTAGAGATCTTTCACAAAATCGGGGTAGGCGATGGCTCCGCGGCCGATACCGATCAGTTGCGCGCCGCCCGATTGAACCACGCCGGCTCCCACATGCGGCCAATGATGCTGAAGCCAGCTATAGCCGGTGCCGACCATAGGCAGGTCGGTCTCGCCCTGCTGCAGGACGCGGGTGGCCGTCATCAGCCGATCGATGCCGATCAGGGGATGCTCCGCGGGGCTCTTTCCACCGGCGAGAGGTGTATTGTAAGGCCGGCCGATATGCGGATTGACATAGGGGATACCCATTGTGATGTTGAGAAGAGCGCAACCGCTATTCTTTAGTTTTTTGATCAGTTCAATGGGTTCCCACAGATCGAATTGATCGGGATCCTCTGAATCGACTCCAAAACCATAAGGGTATTCCACGCCGTCATAGACATTGATCCGGCTGGCGGCAATCAGCCCGGGGAACTCCTCGTGAATCTTCTGCACGGTCTCGGTGAGAAAACGGCTCCGATTATCGAATAACCCGCCGAAACGGCTTTCGAGACGAGTGGCCGCGGCCAGCAATTCCGAGATCAGATAGCCATGACAGGCTTTGACATCGACGCCGTCGAATCCGGCCGCCAGGGCCAGCTCCGCTGCATTGAGAAATTGGTCCTGAAGATCCAGCAATCCTTCATCTGTGATCAGCGGATCTTCTTCGGTGAGACCCTGGAGCGGATCCAGGATCGGGTTGTACTGAGCCCGGACCGGCTGCGGCCGGTCCACGGGGCGTGCATACCGGCCCGCATGGGTGAGTTGCAAAATGAGAAGGATCGCATGCGAACCATTGACGGCCACGGCGGCGGCATGGCGTGTCTCCTCAACCAGCCGCTTGAAATCCGGCAGGTTTGCTTTTGACAATAATAGATGATGCGGATTCGCCCTTCCTTCAGGAGTGACCGCGGTCGCCTCAAACCAGATCAGACCGGCGCCGCCGGCGGCGAAGCGCTGATAGCGGCGGAATGTTAAGGGCGTGGGCGCCCCATCTTCCGTTCCGTCGCAGCCTTCCATCGGCTGGATGGCAAACCGGTTCGGCGTCTGCCGGTCGCCGACGGCAAGCGGTGTGAAGAGAAGATCAAAATTGTCCAGGTATGAGATGGAAAGACCCAACCCATCACATTTCTTGAGTAGAGCGGCCTTGCTGGGGTATCGAAAAGATTCAAATGATGAACTCATTGTTTCACTCTTTTCCCGGCCCTGAACCGCAGAGTTGCTTCAAATAATGAACACCCCTCTGAACCCTGCTTTCACAAATGCCGGGCCAAAGGGCGCGATCAAGGGGCGCCGCCTTTCCTTCCTGAACCCCCTGATTCCCATGGAAGGCGAGCTGTATCAACCGGCTGAGTTCGGTGGGGGTAAGATCGGGGAAACGGGAGAGAAAGGAGAGGTTAAAGATCGGTATGGCGAAGGATCCGCCATGATCCTCCACCGAGAGCCGGATCTTTCGGTTCAGGGTCGAGAGGAGCGAGAGGATCCGTGGGAAGTCAATCTGACCTTTGCCGATCTCGGTCGTAAAAGAGACCAGTCCCTCATCATTCAACAGAAGCGCGCCATCCTTGGCATGCGTCGCCACGACCCAGGGAAGAATACGTTCCGTGCCTAAAACGGGATCTTCGAGCATCGTCAGAAGATTCATCGTATCAAGACAAATCCCGAGATAACCTCCCGGCTCGGCGCCGCACCGGTCGAAGAGCCGCAACAGCTCGAATGTTGTGAACTCAAAGTGAAGCTCTATGGCGAGTGTGACATTGAGGTCGGTGAGAAAATCACGCTGTTTGACGAGCGCTTCGGTCATTCCCATCAGCAGGATTTCGGTCGGCGGCGCCTTGTCGGCCCAGCGCATGAGCCCGCCGGAGCAGGATCGTACAATTGATGTGCCCAGATGATGCGCCTCCTGCGCCGCCCTCAAGTTTTCACTGTAGATATCTTTGACATCCCAGGTTGCCGTATCATAGGGAAGGTGCTGCCCGCCTCCCCATTCCAAATAAAGGGATGCACTTTCAGCTTGTTGTGACAAGTCGCGAAGAAATATTTTATCGAGGGCGCGATCCGGCGGCCTATTGATCTCGGTGAAATGGACGCCATCCGCATGGTGCTGCTTCGCCCAGTTCAGGACCTGATCCGGGGTGAGGTTGAGGGGCTGGAGACTGTAGCTGTCGATGCCGACATCAAAAGATTTCATGAGACCTCTCATGGACTTTGAGGAGCGCATATCGTGAAACTTCTGTGCCTTTTATTTTGACCAGGATCCCCAATTACCGGCGCGGGCGATCTTGGAGACGGCTGGAATGGAATAGACCGGCTGTTAGGCCGGCCTACTCCAAACGCATCTTTTCAATCGACAACAATACTACTTCGATCAACCCTGCGGAACTTTGCTCTCATCAATTGTTATCGTCAATTCCACACGGCGGTTTTGCGCTTTTCCATCCGCCGTATTGTTTGATTCAATCGGCTGCGTCTCGCCATACCCCCGGACCTGGATCGTGGCGGGATCAATACCATTGGCGATGAAGATATCCGCCACGGCCTGGGCGCGCATTTTGGAGAGGCTCAGGTTGTATTCAGCGGCGCCATCGCTGTCGGTATGCCCGGCAATGAGGATAATATCCTCTGGATACTCTTTGAGCGTATTTGCCAGACGGACCAACACACCGCGGGAATGGGATGAGACGACGCTGCTGTTCACCTCAAAATTGATTTTTTCAGAGGAGAGGGTAACGATCAGTCCTTCTTCGGTTCGTTCCGTCGCGGCGATCGCCGCCAGCTCTTCCTCTTGCTTGTCCAAACGACGGCCGATAAGGCCGCCGACGGTGGCGCCGGCGACAGCGCCGATGACAGCGCCCTCCGTCTTATTGCCGGATTGGTGGCCGATGATGGCTCCGGCGGCGGCTCCAGCGGCGGCTCCTATTCCGGCGCCTGTCTGCGATTTGCTCGAGCATCCTGTCACCAAGATCGTTGAAAAGACAAAGATGCAGCTCGCGAAGATTCCGATGAATCGGCGATATCTAGTCGTCATTTTCCAATCCTCCCATTCCTCAATACCCGTAAAGACTCCATCTCTGAATTGAACCGGGCCTTTTGCTTCGGAGCAATCCTCAGTGTACGGCAGGATCAAGCTTTGTGGATCTCTATTTTCGGGTGATTCCTGCACCATAAATTAGGATCCGCCGGTGTTCAAGAAGAGACCATCCTCCGTTTTTCCAGTCAAACTCCTCATACCCCTCCGGCATGGGATTGATGCGGATGGCGACCAGACCACGAGTGCAGAGACCGGAGTTGTGTTCCTTATTGTCATCGTAATCCAGGCCGTCATTATATGTGGTTGGATGTTTTGAGCTTCGATCCGGCGCTCCGGGCCTGCTTTGGGGAACGACGGAACGATAGGGACCCTCGCCCTCGAGTGTTCCGGAAGTGTAATCCAAATGGCCGGGATCCAGGTCGTTCCCTTCGCGGCCATAAGCGATCATGATCCACTGTTCTCCCGGAATTTCTCCGCCATCCTCAATGCCCTCCGGGATGAATTCGGCCGGCGGGTACGTCACAAACCCCTGATCCGGATCGGTGAAATGTCCCGGATCCAAGTTTCCATAATAAAGACCGGCGGGGAATGCCGTTTTGATCTGCTCTATGGCAAAGTCTTTGGCGTGGCCGTCGGGAGCGATGAAGGTCACGCTGGTGGCGCCGGCGGCATCAGCGCCGACGGCGCTCAGGATTTCCTTTACGGTAACACCTGTGTAGGCGACGTAATGATCGAAATTCTGCCTATGTGCGTTTACCAGCATGAATTGATTGTGAACGTCAAGATTGTGTATCTCTTCCCAACTTAATGTGTCGGTGGGCGCGAAGGGTTGGCCCGGCTTGCTGCCGGCATCGCCCGGATAGCGCCCCTGAATCAATTCATCGATGTTGGTGAAGCCATCATCATCGGAGTCAATCCCATCAATGTCCTTTAAGGCCTTTTGATCCCGGCCTTTGTTTTTATAATCCAAGCCGAATGGATTCAGTGTGGCTTCAAAGCTCCCGGGTATCCCCACTGTAAACGATGCGTCGGGAGTGGGGACCAAATGGCAATAGGAACAGGGATTCAGATAAAACTCTTTCTGATCAGCATCTGTCACGATACCTCCGGTATGGCAGGTCTGACAGTCATCCAATCGGGTTCCGAGCAAGGCCGGATAAACGGCGATGAGATTGTCGCTGTCCGTATCGTTTTCATGACCTTGATAGGACAGCGATGATTGTGGTGTCGAGGATAAAGAGCCTTCATTGACGTCGGCTGCTGCCAAAGGTCCAGCGATGAGAACCAGCAGCATTGAAACGGCCACTGGCATGGTATGTTGGGTGCGGCTCATGACTTCCTCTCTTATTCTTCAACCATTGAGATGAATGTTTCAACATCCATAAGGACGCGATTCACCGCATCATCCCAGAATGTCTCTTGTGTCAGGTCGATGCCGAGATGTTTTTGTGCGACCGCCTCCGTTGTCATGGAGCCGGTATCGGCAAGAAGAGCCCGGTACTTCTTGTAGAACGAGGGGCCCTCTTTCTTCGCTAAATCGTAGATCCCTCCAGAGAAGAGATATCCGAATGTATATGGAAAATTATAGAACGGCATTTCTGTTATAAAGAAATGCAGTTTGGACGCCCAAAAGTACGGATGGTAACCATCTTCGGAAAGGATATCACCAAAGGCTGTTTTCTGAGCCTCGACCATGAGTTCATTGAGCCGGTCCTTCGGCACGGTGCCTTTCCTTCTCTCTTCATAAAACATGCAATCGAAGAGAAAACGGGCGCGAATATTACAAAACATTGTCATCCCATCCTGAATTTTCTGATTCAGAAGGGAAATTTTGATGTCGGCGTTGGTTGTTGATTCCAGTGCGGCGTCGGTAACCAGCAATTCATTGAAGGTCGATGCGGTTTCAGCGAGATTCATCGGATAGTGGCGTGCGAAATAGTCCTGATCTCTCAGAACATGGCTGTGATAAGCATGCCCGATCTCATGCGCCAGTGTCATCATTTCATCGTAGGCGCCGGAGAATGTCATGAAGATGCGGGATTCCCTTTTTAATGGGAGGCCTGTGCAGAATCCGCCCGCGGCTTTGCCGGAGCGATCCTCCGCTTCGATCCAGCGATTGTCGATCGCCTTCTTCGCTAAGGCGCCGAGATCAGGAGAAAAGGTTGTAAGATGGGTGATGACAAAATCACAAGCCTCATCATAGGTGTATTTCAGGTTGCCGCCTCCAACAGGGGCGATCTGATCATACCAACGGAATTTGTCGATACCCAGTAACTTCCTTTTAACATTCACATAGTCCGTCAGTCGCGAAATACCGCGCGCCACCGACTGCCACATCGCGTCGACGGTCTCCTTCTTCAGCCGTCCCATTACGAGGGGTTCATATAGAGCCGAGCTCCAATCACGATTCTTATAGACATCCAGGCGGAAGCCGGCCTGTGAATTGAGCGCCATGGCCGCCGTCGATTCGACGCTTCTCCAGGTTGCTTCGAGCTTTTCAAAAGCCTGCCGGCGGATATCCCGGTCGGGGGAACTCATCTTGTTGGCCAGCTGGCCCATGGATAACGTTTCGATCTTGCCGGCCACATCAAACTCGGCCCGCAGATCCCCGGCGATCTTTGTATAAAGCCGTCCCCACGCGTGGTAGCCGTTGACAGCCAATTCAGCCGTCAGCTTCTCCAGGCGGGGTTCCATTTTTTTCCTGGCATTTGTGCGGAGTTCGTTCCAAAAGAACTTGGCGCCGGCCAACCTTGGATCTTCGACAAGCTTTGCCCACTCATTGTCGGAGGTCTTGATGGCGACCTCTTCGACATCGGTCATGATCGTCTGAAACATCGCATCGAGTGCTGACATCTCCTCGAGTATCGTGTTGGCATGTTCATCCTTGACATCTTGAGCGGAGAGACAGCCGGCAAAACTCGCGGCATGATTGAGACGCTCAATAAGATCCTGCATTGAACTCAAAAAATCCGCCCATGACGATCTAGAGGCATCTGAGATTGATTTTTGCAGGGAGGAGAATATCTCTTTTCTCGTGTGCAGATCCCGGGTGACAACTTCCCGGAATTCCTTGTATTCTTTTGAATTCGAACCGCCTGGAAATATCGATTCGAGATCCCATTTCATATTTCTTTGATTCATTGGGAGCTCCTTTTCTATTGGATTCTCGTATAATTTCTAAGGGTTTAGCATCCGGCGGTCAAGATAGTATTTCGATTGAAGTTAAGTCGCCCTCTTCGATTCGATCCGCCCCCATTTATTCCCCCCGGACTTGTACGTTTCCAAAAGGCACTGAAAGCGGCGGTGCTGGGCGAAGCGCCGTGATGGCGCTAAGCCCAAGAACCGGCCGGGGGATCCGCCCCGCCTTCCGGTCGCCTCTCCCGCCGGTGAAAGGAATCTGAGGCTGGATCTCTATCGGATGGAGGGCTCCCCGCGGTAGGCGGGTCCGATTACGAGTTTATCTTGTTGTTATATAAGAAGTAACAAGATATTTCCGCTGGTCCGATCAAGCTGAAGATGGGAGCCATTTATGACGATAGTTCGAATAGTCGGACCATGGGGCCTTTAACTCCCGGGAACTGGATGGGAATTCAATCACATGCCGGAATCACAACGAGCGGATCTTCCTGAGGACCGGGTGGATACCGTCCCCCATTCCCGTTTCTATCCGAAACCAGCATCGCATACCGGCGACGAGCGATCAAAGATTGCGATCGTTCCGCAAGAAGGCAACAATCGCTACCGGCATTTGTTTAGACAATTGCATTTCAACGCCGCGATCTATGAAGCAGTGAATGATGGTGAGGATTTTATCTTTTTGGATTTCAACAAATGCGGCGAAATGACGGAGAGTGTCAAACGTGAAGAAGTCATCGGGCGCAGTGTAAAGAAAATCTTCCCCGGAGTGGAGGAATTCGGTCTTTTTGCGTTGTTTCAACAAGTTTGGCGGACCGGGGAACCGCAGTCTTTTCCGATCTCTTGGTATCAAGATGAGAGAATCGCGGGCTGGCGGGATAACTATGTCTATAAGCTGCCCTCCGGTGAAATAGTGGCGATCTATGAAGACGCGACCGTACGAAAACAGGCGGAACAGGCGCTGGCTTTGAGCGAAGAGAAGTATCGAACGCTCGTCGCCAATTTACAAGAGGGTATCTGGGCGGTTGACAGCGACGGCATAACGACATTTGTTAATCCATGTATGGCCGATATGCTTGGCTACTCGATCGACGAGATTGAGGGAAAGTCGATTTTGTCATTCCTCGGCGTCAACAAGATTCCACTCTGTAAAAAATATTTGGAGAGCTGTCAAGATGATGGTTCCACAGAGTTTGAAATGGTATTTCAAAAGAAAGACGGCGGACTGATATATACAAATCTGTCGTTAGCTCCAATTTTCAATGGTGGGGGCATCTACGCCGGCGCTCTAGCCGGCATCATGAATATCACACATCAAAGGATTGTAGAAAATGCGCTTCGTGAAAGTGAAGAGAGGTATCGAAGCCTTTTTGAAGACACTCCGGTCGCAGTTCTTGAGGTGGATATTTCAGAAGCAAAGGCCTATTTCGATGAATTCTGCTTGGATAATATCACGGATTTGGACTCCTATTTTGAACAAAACTCAAGTATCGGAAGGGAATGTTTAGCTCGGATTAAGCTTATCGATGCAAACGAAATTGCCAGAAACCTGCTTAGGTTCAAATCGAGGGATTTCTCGGCATTCGAGTATTCACGCTTGCTGTCAGACAATTCATACCAAAGTATCATGCGGCCGCTTGTCGCTCTTTTCCGAGGTGAGGCGATCCAAGATTTCGAATTAGAATTACACCTCTCTGATGAATCCAGCATATACGTTTCAGTTCGATGTTCGATAGCATGCGGGTATGAAATTTCCTTGGCAAGAGTGCTTATATCGCTCTCCGATATTACGAAAAGAAGGCAAATAGAAGAAGAACTCCGGCAAGCGACTAAGATGCAGGCGATCGGCACCCTGGCCGGAGGGATCGCCCACGATTTCAATAATATTCTTTATGCTGTGCTTGGGTACGCTGGTTTGGCAATGGAAGAGGTCCCCCGGGACAGCTCGACCTTTAGTAATCTCCAGCAGATTCAAAATGCCGGCGAAAGAGCGGCCGATCTTGTCAAGCAGATACTCACATTCAGTAAGGCCAGCAAATTCAAACGCCGCACCACGCACCTCCAGCCGGTCATCAAAGAAACAATACAATTGCTCCGGGGATTGCTTCCGGTGACTATCGATATCCAGCAAAAAATCAATGACCAATGCGGTCCGGTATTGATCGATCCGATGGAGATTCAGCGAGTCCTGATGAATCTCGGCACGAATGCGTTTAGTTCAATGAGAGAGGGTGGGGGGGTATTAAAAATCAGCTTGGATCAGATTGAGGCAATGCCCTCCCACACCGAATACCCCAATTTAAAGACCGGGAGATATGCGCGAATCCAGGTGGAAGATACAGGGCATGGAATGGATAAAGCCACACTTCAACGCATTTATGATCCGTACTTTACGACACGAAGCCCCGGGGAAGGAACGGGGCTCGGCCTTTCGACGGTCCACGGCATCATTTCGAGAGCGGATGGGGAGATTCATGTCGAAAGCACGCCGCATGTGGGAACAAGATTCCATATCTTACTTCCTCTGGCGCTAAAGAAGGAAAAGGCTCTAGGGAAGGTAGCCGCCACAAGCAAGGGCGGTGTCGCTGGAGGGAATGAGCGCATCCTATTTATTGATGACGAGGGAATGCTTGCAAAACTAGGTAAAACTCAGTTCGAAAAGATTGGCTATCGGGTGACGATAAAAACAAACGGCAAGGAGGCGCTCAACGCATTTCGTAAACAACCTGATGATTATGATTTAATCATTACTGATCAGTTAATGCCGGGATTGACGGGATTGGAGCTGGCCAGACAAGTTCATCTAATACGACCGGAGATTCCAATTATAATGATCTCGGGTTATGCCGATGATATTGACATGGAGCAACAACAGGCCACTGGCATCAAGAAATGCCTCCAAAAACCAGTGCCGTTCAAGGATTTGGTCGATTCAATTCAAGTGGTCCTGAAACAGAAAATGACGGAGGGGTAGTATGACGGCTCGAATTCTAGTGGTGGATGATGATAACCAGGTCCGCTCTATGTTGCGCCTGACTTTGGAAAGAGAAGGGTATGAAATTGTAGAGGCCGCTGACGGATTTGAAGCGATTCAATTATTCCGGGAAAACCCCTTTGACTTGATCATTACAGATATAATAATGCCCGGGTTGGAAGGGTTTGAAACGATACAGCGTTTGCGCGCTGAATCCCCCGATGTAAAGATCATCGCCATCTCCGGGGGCGGACGCCTGGCTCCTGAGGGGTATCTCGAGGTGGCCGAGAATCTCGGCGCGCTCAAAGCTTTAACAAAACCCGTGGATCATGATGAGCTCTTGGCGACTGTTCGAGAGCTGGTGGAGAGAGCGGCATAATCCAGAAACGCCTCTTTGCTTTGTGTTAGAGAAAGGCAACCGCAGTACAACTTCTGCTAATGGATCTTTTGGGCCGGATTTGCGCGGGGGCGGCGCCCGACGATCCGGCCGATCCGGAGCATTCAAAGGAGCCTTCCAAATCGCTACTCCCCTCGTATCTTGACATCGGATCTGCGCCCCTTTACCCTCAGTTTTTATTGCGGGATGTTCACTCCGGAAGGGGTCATGCCGCCTTTGGGGTGATGATACTTGCGCAAAAATGGAAAGGGACGGCGAAAGCAATGAGTATCAGCCAAATTGCAAGATCTATCAGTCAATCGGCTACGCTGAGATTGAACGAAACAGCAGCCATACTACGGGCCAAGGGTGATCCCGTTATCCATCTGGGGGGGGGAGAGCCAAAAAGCAAACCGCCCTTGGAAGCCTTGACGACGGCGGCGGGCCTCTTAAATTCAGGCGAGGTTAGATATACGCCTCCCGACGGTATACCTGCTTTGAAAAAGGCGATCATCCGTTATACGGAGGAATTCTATAACAGGAAGGTCGAGCCCGAAAATGTTATGGCCTCCAGCGGTGCAAAGCAAGCGATCATGGTTTGCCTGCAGGCCATTCTCAATCCTCAAGAGGAAGTGATTTTCCCGGCCCCCTATTGGGTCAGTTATCCGGAAATGGTCAAGCTTTGCGGCGGGATTCCCGTTCCCGTCACGCCGGAAGATGGAACTTTTCATCCCCGAATTCAGGATATTGAAGAGAAGATCGGATCCCTCACCAGGGCGATCATGATCAATAGCCCCAACAATCCTTCCGGGACAATGTATTCCGAACAATTCATTAGTGATATTGTTCAGCTTTGCGAAAAGCGCGGGCTGTATCTGATCATGGATGATATTTATCAGAGATTGATCTTCAATAACCTAAAACCGATAAACTGCTATAAATATGCAAAGGATTTTTCGGAGACATCGAAATTAGTTGTTATCAATGGTGTGTCCAAACAATATGCCATGACCGGCTTCCGTATCGGTTGGTCCATAGCAAACAAGAGACTGACCGAAGTGATGACGAATATCCAGGGGCACCAAACGTCCGGACCCTCCGCGCTGCTTCAGCACGCGGCGGTCGGGGCGCTCCGGGGCCTGCAGAGCCATGTTGAAAACCTCCGTGTGAGCTTGGAAAACAACCGGAATGTCATGATCACCGAATTGAAAAGTTTTGCCGGGGTTCATCTCATTCCACCGGATGGGACATTCTACTGTTTTCCTGATTTCAGTGTATATAGGAAGGATTCAGTGAAACTTGCGCAGTTCCTTCTTGATAAAGTACAAGTGGTCACCGTGCCCGGAATCGAATTCGGTATGGAAGGGTATCTTAGAGTCAGCTTCTGCGGATCCGTGAAAGATATCACCTCGGGCATTGAAAGAATGAAATGGGCTCTGGATTTGAATTCGCCGAATGAGCTATTCATTGGAGAGCGCAAACTTGTGAGGGACTGGGCATGAGTAAGTATCTCAAATTCGATACGCCTGGCCTGAAGCAGGCCAAGGAACTGAAGAGCGACTACGGAATTGACAACCACGGTCTGGAGTATCTTGACCGGGTTTACTGGAACCTTCCGACTCCGGCGCTCGTCGAAGAGGCGGTTTTCCGCAATGAGGGTCATATCACCAGCGGCGGCGCCATGTTGGTTTATACGGGCAAATGGACCGCCCGCGCCGCTCAAGATAAGTATGTCGTCAAGGAGCCTTCCAGCGAAGAGAACATCTGGTGGGGCGAGTATAACAGGCCCTACAGCTCCGAGAAATTCGCCATGCTCTTCGCCCGGATTCAGTCCTATCTCCAGGGCGAGGAAGTCTTTGTTCAGGATTGTTTTGTCGGCGCGGATCCCGAGCATAGCATGCCGATTCGAATTATCACCGAAAAGGCATGGCAAAGTCATTTTGCCCGCAATATGTTCCTCAAGATCCGCAACCGGGAAGATTATAAGACGCATGTCCCGGAGTTCACACTCATTGCCGTAAGTGGTTTCAAGGTTGATCCGAGGATTGAGGGGACGCGGACGGAGACGGCCATCGCAATGGATTTCTCGAAGAGAATGGCGCTGGTCTGCAATTCAAAATATGGCGGTGAGATAAAGAAATCGATCTTTACCGTTATGAATTATTTCCTGCCGCTCAAAGGTGTTCTCTCGATGCATTGCTCAGCCAATATCGGCGATAAAGGCGATGCAGCCCTTTTCTTCGGCCTCTCGGGTACAGGCAAAACCACCCTCTCCGCCGATCCGACTCGTCAATTGATCGGGGATGATGAGCATGGATGGAGCGATGACGGGGTCTTCAACCTGGAGGGCGGCTGCTACGCCAAAGTGATCCGTCTTTCATCCGAGCATGAACCTCAGATTCATGCTTGTACGCATCGTTTCGGGACGATTCTCGAGAATGTTGTTTTCGATCCCGCCTCCCGAAATCTGGATCTGGATGATGACAGATTCACTGAAAACACGCGATGCAGTTATCCATTGAATTTCATCCCAAATGTCGTTCAGGAAGGATATGTTCGCAGCCATCCAAAGAATGTAATTTTCCTCACCTGCGATGCGCAGGGGGTTTTGCCTCCGCTCGCGCGGCTTGATCCGACTCAGTCGATCTATCATTTCATATCCGGATACACGAGTAAAATCGCCGGAACGGAAATCGGTCTGGGAATAGAGCCTGAAATCACTTTCAGCGCTTGTTTTGGGGCGCCCTTCATGGTTCATCATCCCTTCGAGTATGCCAATATGTTGAAGCAGAAGGCCCTTAAGCATGGCGCTCAGTGCTGGCTGGTGAACACGGGCTGGGTCGGAGGCAAATTCGGCGTCGGCAAGCGGATCAGTATCCGTCACACACGAAACCTCCTCAATGCGGCGCTTGAGGGCAAGCTAGACGGGGTCAAGTACAGAAAAGATAAACTTTTCGGTTTTGAGGTGCCTCTTACCTGCCCTGATGTTCCTGAAGACGTCCTCGATCCTTCGAATTCCTGGGGGAATAAGGATGAGTATTGGAAGAAATATGACGCACTGGTGGCCCGGTACATCGAGAACTTCAAGAAATACAAAGATGGCTGCCCGGAGGGAATTCTCGAGGCGGGACCGAAACGGTTGAAATAGCGAATAAAGGGATCAAGGAGCGCAACAAGAAACGGAGGAGATTTCGGTCTCCTCCGTTTCTGGTTCGTTAGGCTGGAGTAATTAGCCGAGCATCTTGTCGACTTCGTCGCAGGTCTTCTTGACGCCTTCGGCCGACTTGGCCAAGGCCGCTTTCTCGTCGGCGGTCAAGTCGATTTCGATGACCTTCTCCACGCCGCCTGCTCCGAGGATGGCGGGAACGCCGACATACAATCCATTGATACCGTATTCACCCGCGAGCAAGGTACAGACGGGGAGGATTTTCTTCCGGTCATAGATAATCGCTTCAGCCATTTCCAGCGCGCTGAAAGCTGGAGAAACAAAAGCGGAACCGAATCCCAGGAGACCGACAACCTCTCCGCCGGCTTTTCTTACCCGTGTTTCGATCGCTCCAAGCTTGTCCGGGGCGATAAACTTCTCAACCGGCATCCCTGCAATCCGGCAGCAGCTGCGGACCGGGACCATCGTGTCGCCGTGACCGCCGAGGACCATCGCCTCAACGTTATCGACACTGACTCCCGCCTCTGCGGCGACGAAGTAGCGGTAGCGTGCCGAATCCAGCACGCCGGCCATCCCGACAAGCTTGTTCTTTGGAGGATTCAGATTTTTCTTCAGTGTATAGACAATCGCATCCAGGGGGTTGGCGATCGAGATGATCATCGCATTTTTGCAATACTTGCCGATGGCTTTCGAAACCTCGTTGGTAACTTTCAAGTTGATCGACAACAACTCCTCCCGCGAGGGGAACGTCCCATCCGGCCGGGCTTTGCGCGGCACACCGGCCGTATTGATGATCATGTCGCAACCGGCGAGGATATCATAATCTTTGGAGGCCTCAATGCGCGTATCAGAACCTATCACCGGCGTTCCTTCAGCGATATCGAGGGCCTTGCCCTTGGCCACGGATTGTTTTCTCTGAACGTCCTGTTTCTCAGGAGGATCACTTTCATTCACAAAGGGAGCGGGATCCGTCACGGCCACTGTCCGCGCCAAGCGACGTCGGACGATTTCCTGGACGAGAACTCCGCCGATCCAGCCGCCACCCACCACTCCAATTTTCTGTAGCACGCACCGCCTCCTTTCTTAAAGGGATTACCGGACACGAGGAGCTCAGGTATCCGGCCTCATATAATAGCACTACTGCGAGGCTCCAGATACGTCAAGTTGAACGGAAGATGAGGCCGTGATTCGCGAGGCGGATCTGGAATGCCGGCAGTGTTATCCTTACAATACCTTGTGTGGCAATTAGTTACTGCTTTGGTGCAGAGCTCCGGAGATGGGTCCATTTGAATGTCGTCGTACCCCCGCCCCAAGCGTACCGGCTCCGTAATCTGACAAAATAGGTTCCCGGCCGGAGAAGATCGCCGTCCAATGACATCGGTTTCCAGCTGAAGGCGCTCGTTCCTTCGGGGGCGATGGTCCACTCGGGGCCGAAGGGGCGGCTGACTCTGCGCCCGGTGATATCGAATATGTCGATCACAAAGGAACCGGCATGGGGCAGATGCAGCGCCAGACCGGCTTCGCCTGCCGAGGGATTCGGCCGGATCTGGAAATCCAGCCCGGTGAGAAATGGATCGGGGACCACGACACTGCCGGAATCAGGGTGGTGGAAATCGACGCAGCAGAGGAGATGGTCGGCGGCTTCGGAATCCCCCGATTGAAGACCGTAGGCCGCCAGATTACCGGGCGCCATGGCCGGTGTGTAGATGACGAAATGGTTTCCCATCTCAAGGACCGAATCGGTAAAGATGACGTAATCGAGATGGCCGGGCCAAAATAAGCCGCCGTCATTGCGCCAGGTGTAGCCCATCCGTCTTTCTGTTTGGCGCCAGTAGACAGGAGTCATCGGGGTCCAATCCCAATCCGGGTGGAAATCCTCCCCGAAGGGTCCCTCATTGATGATATCACCGGTGACCAGCGATTGAACCTGCTGGTTCAAACCAACGAAATTCATGTCGCCCATGATGAGAATTGGTGTGTCGCTCTGTAATGTTAAAATCCCACCCACTCGCTTTGCTTCTCGTATAAAAGAGAGAATATGATCCACTTCCATCTGGCGGTTCGCCTCCTCCTCGCAACAGGGGAGGTGCGCGTTGATGACAAGGATCTGGGTTCCCCGCAAGGCCGTTGCATCCAGTAGCACGGCGAGATTGCCATCGATAGCCCAGCTCTCGAGAACGGGGTAACGGCTGATGGTATGGCAATCATTGTTCCCGGCCGCGTACCAGCTCTCACCCGGCTCCAATGAAATCCAATCAGAGACAAAATCGACGACTTCCGCTGTCGTGTGTTCATAGATTTCCTGGAAACTCAGAATATCCGGAGCCACCGCGGCGAGCTGCCGGCCGAATCGAGAAGCCTGTCCGCCCGACCAAGGACCGTCCCTCTCGACATTGTAGGTCGATATCCGCATATCGTTCGGGTCGGAACGGCCCATCGTTATTATCTCATCGGGGGGCGGCGTTCCGTTGTCGAGTTTATAGGTGATGGTTTCCCCGGCTTCGGGAAGTTCGTCCCCTCCGGTTGATGCATCCCGGAAGAATATCCTGATGTCATTCCCGTTGAAGAGGTAGTGGCTGCCGTCAGGCCGGATGCCGCGCCCGATCGCCATCTCAAATACGGACGATGTGACGGAGGGGCCGCACCGGAAGCGAATATCGCTATAGTCTATATTCCAGGGGGATCCGCCCGTGTAAAAGTTACCGGTGAGCTCGCCGAATTTCCATTCCAGTTCGGCGCCGATACCATTAATATTTAAGCCGGTTTGATCATCTGCATCGGTATCGAGATAGAGGATGAGATTGTTATTCTGCTGCAGGTTCAAAACAGCGCCCAGGTCGATTTTCAGGTAGAGAAAGCGTGAATCGTCGGCCAGCAGGAGTTTTCCGAAATCGATGCCGGCGCCGTCGCCGGCCGCATCTTCATAAATGATCTCAACAACGTCCCAGTCGGGAAACCGGCCGTCGATGGTGATGGGATGGGGAGTGGCGCGGCCGCCCCCCGCGGCGAGCAGGATGATTGTGAAGGCCACATTCAGGAACCCGAATTGACAAAGAGGCCGGTTCTGTAACCTCTTCATTTTATACATTCGCCTCTGATCCATCTTGTGGGACCGTCCCGCCGTCCGGTTCAGCAAGAGGATGCCGCTTTATAATCACCATGGTCACATCATCCGATTGTGGAACCCCGGCCGCATGTTCCAAAACGGCCTTCAGGATTGCTTCCCGGATCCCGGCGACGGGGAGATGCGACGATTGACGGATGACCTGCAGCAGGCGCTCTTCGCCGAACATGTTGTCCATGGTTTTCTCATCTTCTATCTCCTCCGGCGGAATCTTTCCGGGTGGCGTCTTCCCGGTCGGATCGTCATCCCCGGGAACCGGCCCTTCGGCCTCAGTGACCCCGTCGGTATAGAGAACCAGGACATCTCCCGGTTTGATGGAAACTGTCTCTTGTTGATAGGCCTGTCCCGGCAACATGCCTATGAGCAGTCCGCCTTTCTCGAGATATTCAACCGCCCCATCGGCGCGCAGGAGGATCGGCGGATTGTGTCCCGCGTTGGTCGATGTAAATGTACAACTATTGATATCCAACACGCCATAAAAGAAGGTCACGAATCTCTGCGAGTGTGTCGAGTGAACCATTAGATCATTCACGCGGTTGACGATTTCACCCACGCTACTGGGGTGTATAACCTGCCCCTGAAGGCTCGCCTGAAGATTCGACATGAGCAGCGCGGCCGGTATGCCCTTGCCGGAGACGTCGCCGATAGCGATGCCCAGCCGGCCGTCGCCCTGTGTGAGGAAATCGAAATAGTCTCCGCCGACCTGAAGAGACGGCAGGCTGATCCCGGTCACCTCGAATCCTGAGATGGTCGGCGAGTCGTGGGGCAGAAGGCGCTCTTGGATTTCCCGGGCCATCTGCAGCTCCCGCTCGAGACGTTCGCGGGCCACCGCCTCTTCGCGGCCGTGTCTGACCGCGACGGTCATGTCATTAAAGGAGTCGGCCAGTACGCCGAATTCATCCTCGTTCGATATTTGAACATACGAATCCAAATCCCCTGCGGCCAGACGCAGTGTTCTGGAATGCAGCGAATTTACGGCGGATGTAATTCCCGTGGTGATACGGATGCCGAGGAAGAGAGCAAACCCCTCGAGTATCAGAAAAAGGATGCCGAGAAAAGCCAGGACAGCGATGACGGCCTGATTGATTTTGGAATTCTCTGTGGCGAATTCCTTAACGAGGTTTGCGAGACGGGCCTGGAGGTGAAAAACGATCTCTTTATGGCGGAAGCCTCCCGGCACCAGACGAAGTGTCTGCAACAGATCCCCCCCGAACTTCATGGGCCGGTTCCAGATAGAGAGCGCTGAGTCGGCCCCGCTTTCAGCCCTGTTCTGGAACCCCTTGATGTCGATCGAGAGACGGGATGTGTCCTCGGGGGATTCGATATACCTTGGATCGTCCGAATCAACGGTAACCGCTTGGCTCGTGTAGAGACCGACATCGCAGCGAAGCATTTTTGCGAGATAATCGAGGGGGTCCTGATTGACATGATAACCGCTCAAGCGGAGCGGGCCGGCGCTGAGTCCCCGCACATTGATAAGCCAGATTTCCGATTCGATGAGAAAATAGGCGGTCGTATCGGCCGGCGCCCAGTTGGGTTTGGGAACGCCGGTACCTGTTTCATCATCGTTCAAGGCCTCGGCGTCTTTAAGGGGTGTCTGCAGCGCGGTCACAAAGAGGCCGATCCACTTGGGCGGCTCAGGGACTTCGGGTCCGGTTGAGGGATCTTCCGGAATTGTTAAAGTAAAATAATCGGTAAAGGTTGTTCCTGAGAGATCTTTGCCGGCCGCTGTCTGGGCCGACCAATCCTCGAGGATACCGCGTCCGCGGGTGGCGAGACTTCCGCCGAGCGTGCCGTACAACAGGAGGATCATGAAAATCAATACCAGCACGAGGGGGACACCGGCGATGAAGAGGGCGCTGACCGCCAGCTTTGGTTTCAGGCGCATGAAATGAAGACGAATCCTAAAAAAGAGATTGAGAAGAGAAAAGATCCAGAACAGGCGCAGGGCGCCGAGGGCGGTACGGGCCAGGTTCTCAGCCAGTCCATGCAGCCAGGGAAGATCCGACACCTCGCCGCCGCTGAATCCCCATCCGACAGAAACAAATCCGGCCGCAATAAGGCCGAGAAAGAAAATTTTGGCGCGCCGGGCGGAGAGCATCCTTTGATAGGGAGCATATGTCCGGAAAAACAAAAAAACGCCGAATGTCGGAATAGCGATATACCGCCCTGCTTCATTCGGCCCAAATGCGACCAGTGTCGCGCCGGCAAGGACGAGATAGATCATCCAGAAGATCCGGAAACGTGTTTCCAGAAGAAGGAAGCGAATCGCCGTGAACCAGGTCCCGGTCAGGACGAGGGCGGCGATCCAAACACTGAAAGCATTGTGTCCACCGAGCAGTCGGTGGACCCCCCAGGCCAGGATCGAACCGAGGACGATCATGAGGGATAAACGCCAAGCCGGTTGATTAATCGGCGAAGGTTGGACCCGCCACGGTTTCAGTGCGACTTCAGGATCTGACATTCGGCCGGCTCCTCATCATTCAACCCATTCGACCCCTTACGGAGCTGTCTTTCTGAAGACATTTGGAGCTTATTATTGAGCGAAATCCGGTCCGTTGCAATCGCCCTGATGTCCCGCCCACCCTGAGGATTCCTTGCAAATCCTTGCAAAAACAACCTTTTCTGCGGCACTATCAGTGCTATGACCCCTATAGGGAAAAGCCCGCCTCGCCGGGATGGAATGGATAAGGTCACGGGAGAGGCCCTGT
Source organism: Candidatus Eisenbacteria bacterium (assembly GCA_018831195.1). NCBI lineage: Bacteria > Candidatus Eiseniibacteriota > Candidatus Eiseniibacteriota bacterium. The sequence goes on from JAHJDP010000084.1 coordinate 60,021, forward strand.
ATACCGACGATCTCACCCTGCCCGGGATGATCTTTGGAGCCACATTAAGAAGTCCCCACCCGCATGCCCGCATCAAGAGGGTGCGATGGAAGTCCGCTTCCGCCCCTGACGGCGCTATCTGTATAACATCGGGCGATATCCCTGGTCCCAACGGGGTTCAGCTTCTCGATGATTCCTGGCCGGTTCTGGCGGATAAGATCGTGCACCATATCGGCGAGCCGGTGGCTTTGACCGCAGCGGCGACGAGGGAAGCCGCGCAACGGGCTTTGCAGGCCATTGAGATCGAATACGAACCTCTCCCACCCGCGTTGAGTTGGGAGGAGGCGGAGCAACTCGAACCCCTTTATACGCTCTCGCTGAACCATGGGGATATTCAACAGGCATTCACTCAGGCCGACAGCATTTTTGAAGAAGAGTACCGCACGGGGCATCAAGAACAGCTTTATATTGAGTGCCAGGGAATGATCGCCTGGTTCGACGATGATGGCATGTTAAAGATCATCGGCTCGATGCAATGTCCGTACTATGTGCAAAAAGCCTTGATGCACACCCTGCAAATCCCCGAGGATAAGATCAGCGTTAAACCGGCGGCTGTCGGTGGGGCGTTCGGGGGCAAAGAAGATTTCCCCAGTCTTCTCGCGATCCATGCGGCCCTGCTGGCGCGTCACAGCGGGCATCCCGTCAAAATGGTCTATGACCGCCATGAAGATCTCATGGTCACCCCAAAGCGGCATCCCTCCCGTATCCGTCACCGGACCGGCGTCAGCAAAGAGGGACGTCTTTTGGCGATGGAGATCAAGATTGATTTGGATGGGGGGGCGTTCCAAACGCTATCACCCGTCGTTCTCTCGCGGGCCGTTCTGCACGCAACGGGACCCTATCGTTGCCCGAATGTACAAATTTTTGGACGTGTGCTGAGAACGCACACGGTGCCCAACGCGGCCTTCCGCGGATTTGGAGCACCTCAAGTTCACTTTGCGGTGGAGCGGATGATCGACCATGTCGCCCGGGCCCTGAAAATGAATCCCTTTGATATCCGGAAGATCAATGTGGTGCACCCGGAGGATCGTCTGGCCACCGGTCAGGTTCTGGATGAGTCGACCTCGGCGCATCTTGTTCTGGAGGAAGTGGAAAAGATCACAAAATTCCGGCGCCGGTGGCGCTCGATGGAGCGGGCCCGTGCGCGCCGGCAGGGTGACGAGCCGATGCGCGGCATCGGATTGAGCCTCAGTTTCCACGGGGCCGGGTTCACCGGTTTGGGAGAGCACCGGATGCGTTCTCCTGCAACGGTGCGGCTTACCGCCGATGGACGGATGGAGGTATTGACGGCGCAAACTGAGATGGGCCAGGGTTGTTCCACGATCCTGCCGCAAATCGCCGCGGCCGCCGCGGGCCTCCGGCTCGAGGATGTTATCGCTCACGAGCCCGATACGGCCGTCGTTCCCGATTCGGGGCCCACCGTGGCGTCGCGAACGACGATGATCGTGGGTGGAACGGTGGAGCGCGCCGCGCGGGAACTCCGTGACCGGGTTATACATTGGGCGCAGGAGCATCTGGGAACGGGGCCGGATCTCGAGATCCGCGACAGTGAGGTCAGGGGTCCGAAAGGATCGGTCTCGCCATTTCGTGATATCGGCCGCGCATGCTATGAACAGGGAGGGCCCCGTGAGGTGACGCTCCATCATGAGCCCCCCGCATGGCAGGAGTTCGATGAATCAACGTACCGGGGGGTCGCCTATGCGACCTATGGGTGGGCGGCGCATGTGATCGAAGTGGATATCGATCCCGATACGCTGGAACCGCGTCCGCTGAAGGCGACGGGGGTCGCCGAAGTGGGCCGTGTGATTCATCCTACAATGTGCAAGGGGCAGTTTGAGGGGGGGACACTGCAGGCCATCGGTTATGCCCTGACCGAAGAGATGAAAATGAAGCAAGGGAAATATCTCAATGACCGCCTCACGACCTATATCATTCCGACAATGAAGGACAGCCCCAAGATGGAGGTCACTTTTCTGGACCGGCCCTGGCAGGGAGGGGCTTTTGGAGCCAAAGGGATCGGCGAGTTGCCGATGAATGGCGCGGCGCCCGCAGTCATTCAAGCGATCGAAAACGCCACCGGCATCATACCGGTCGCCTTACCGTCCACGCCGGAGCGGCTCTATCGATGGATGATGGAGGGGAGAACAACGGGTGAAGATTGATTTCGTGCTGAACGGGCGGAAAGTGTCGGCTGAAGGCGATCCGATGGATCGGCTTCTCGATTTGCTGCGTGAAAAGTTCAAGCTCACCGGGACCAAGGAGGGATGCGGTGAAGGCGAATGCGGCGCCTGCACGGTTTTACTCGACGGAGAGCCGGTTCTCTCATGCCTGGTCCCGATCTTCCAGTGCCAAGGCCGCGAGGTTATGACGGTGGAGGGGGTCGCCGCCGATCCCGAGGCGCAAGCCTTTCTTGAGCGCTTTGTGCAAGAGGGCGGCGTTCAGTGCGGGGCTTGTACGCCGGGCATTATCGTTACGGGATGGAAGCTGTCTCAAAATAAAGCGCGGTTGCGCCGGGGCGAGATTAAAAACGCCCTGGCCGGGAATCTCTGCCGCTGCACAGGTTATGAAGCGATCGTGCGGGCGCTGGAGCGGGAGAGTCCCTCATGATACGCGCCCTGGCTCCGCGCTCGCTCGAAGAAGCGATTTATTGTCTAACCGAGAATCCGGATTTGATTCCCGCCGCTGGTTGCACGGACCTCATGGTGACACAGCATGTCATGGGACTCGATGCGACGGGTGTGATGGATCTGCTGCGGATACCCCGTCTCCGCGGTATCCGCCGCTACCCCGGTGGATGGGAGATCGGCGCGACGACGACCTTCTCTGACATCAGCCGTTCGCGGCGGTTGCATGCAGCGCTTCCCGCATTGACCGTCGCCGCGTCGCACATCGGCGCCTGGCAGATTCAAAATCGGGCCACACTGGGCGGTAATATCGCCAATGCCAGTCCCGCGGGGGATTCCCTGCCCGTTCTGCTGTCCCTCGGCGCCCGGATTGTTGCGGCCGGCAGTGAGGGGCTGCGCGAAATCCCCTATGAGTCCTTTCATACCGGCTATCGTAAGACGGCTTTGAGCAAGGGTGAGATCATCGCCTGGGTCCATATTCCCGATCCGCTGCCGGAGTCGATCCAATTTTTCCGCAAAGTCGGTACGCGCCAAGCCCAATCGATCAGCAAAATCGCGCTGGCGCTTTGCGCTGCTTATCGGAACGGCCGGATCGAATCGGTGCGCATCGGCGCGGGCAGTATCGCGCCGGTGCCGATCCGCCTGTACAAAACAGAGCAACTGCTGACGGGCCGGCCGGGTGATCCGGCGGCGGCGGATGAAGCGGCGGCGGCCGCGATGAATGAGGTCACCCCGATCGACGACGTCCGCTCCACGGCGGAATACCGCCGCTACGTCCTGGGGCGCCTCGTGCGCCGGATGGTTCTTCGTCTGGGCGGGTATCTCTAGTGAGCGCTAATCACATAGAGTTTCTCCTCAACGGCGCCGTTCAACGGGTCACGACGCGGCCTGGAGAAACTCTTCTCGATACTCTGCGAAACCGGTGCGGCATCCGGTCGATCAAAGACGGTTGCAGCCCTCAGGGCCAATGCGGATGCTGTCTCGTGCTGATCAATGGACACCCGCGGACGACCTGCGCTCTGCCGACAGAACGGATTCAAGGGAAAGAGATCCTCACTCTCGAAGGACTCCCCGAAGAGGAGCGCCGCTGGATCGCCCGGTCCTTTGTCGCGGCGGCCGGGCTTCAGTGTGGCTTCTGTATTCCCGGAATCGCCCTTCGCGCCAAGGTTCTCATCGACAAGAATCCGAATCCCACGCGGGCGGAAATCGCTCTGGCGCTTGACGGACACCTCTGCCGGTGCACTGGTTATACAAAAATCATCGACGCCGTGGAGCTTATGGCCCGGGCGCGACGGGAGGAGTTTTTGCCCGAACCATGCGCCGACGGCCGCGTGGGTGATCCTCTGGCCCGCTACCGTGGGGAGGATCTGGTGCTGGGGCAGCGTCCCTATGTCGCCGATCTGCACAAACCCGGTATGTTGCACGGAGCCGTTCTGCTATCCCCCCACGCCCGGGCGAAGGTGTTGAAGATCGAGACCTCGCGCGCCGAAGCTCTTCCCGGTGTGAAAGCTGTGATCACGGCCGCCGATGTGCCGGGAGAACGGTGGTACGGCCTCATCCATAATGATTGGCCCGGTTTTGTCTCCATCGGCGAAGAGGTCCGCTGCGTGGGGGATATTCTGGCCGCGGTCGCCGCGATTGATGAAGCAACCGCCCGCGAAGCGCGTGACTTGATTGCGGTCGAATATGAAGTGTTGGAACCGGTGCTGGACCCCATATCCGCCATGCGGGATGAATGCCATCGGGTCAATCCGCGACATGCGAATATCCTTTCCCGCACTGAAATCAAACGCGGGAATGTGGAAGAGGCGCTGAAGGCATCAGCTCATGTTGCCTGCGGAACTTGGGAAACACAGAGAATTGAACATCTCTTTCTGGAGACCGAGTGCGCCCTGGCCGAGGTTCGACCCGGCGGCAAACTGACGCTCTATACGCAGGGCCAGGGGATTTTCGACGACCGCCGCCAGGTCGCCGGCTTTTTGAACATTCCTGAGGATGATGTGTTTGTCGAGTTGGTTCCCAATGGCGGCGCTTTCGGCGGGAAAGAGGATATCTCGATTCAGACCCATGCCGCCCTGCTGGCCTGGATGACCCAAAAACCGGTCATGCTGGCGCTCAGCCGCGAGGAATCAATCCGTATCCATCCCAAAAGGCATCCACTGACGCTGCATTATACATTGGGATGCGATAACGAAGGTCATTTCACCGCTTTGAAGGCGAAAATCGTCGGCGACACCGGCGCCTATGCCTCTGTCGGAGACAAGGTTTTAGAGCGCGCCGCCGGCCATGCCTGCGGTCCGTATCGCGTGCCTGCGGTCGATTTGGAAGCGACGGCCGTTTGTACAAACAATCCGCCCTCAGGGGCCATGCGCGGTTTCGGCGCCAACCAGGCCCATTTTGCGATGGAGGGGTGCATTGACCAGTTGTGCAGCAAAACAGGGATCGATCCTTGGGACATGCGCTGGCGGAACGCCGTCGAAGTTGGAGATATGCTCTCTACCGGCCAGATCCTTGAGGCATCGGTGGGGGTGAAGAAAACACTGACAGCCGTGAAAGGCGATTACGATGAGGCCCGGGCACAGGGCCGCGCGGTGGGTATTGCCTGTGGGATCAAGAACAGCGGGATTGGGAACGGCGTTTTGGAATGGGGGAAGGCCCGCCTTGTTGTCGAGAAGGATGGTACGATTACCTTATACAATGGATACACTGAAATGGGCCAGGGCTTGCTGACCGTTCTTATCCAATGCGCCGTCGAGGTAACCGGACTTCCCGCCGCGCGATTCCGTCCAAGAGTCGATACGACCTATGCGCTGGGATGCGGCCAGACGACCGGTTCGCGGGCGACCCTCTTCGGCGGCCGGGCCGTCAAGAGCGCGGCTGAAAAGTTGAAGAAGGATCTCGACCGGGAGGGATCATTGAGTCTTCTGACCGGCCGTGTCTATGCGGCCGATGTCCTTGTCGATGATACGACAGCGCTGGGAGCGCCGGTCCCCAAGATCAAAACGCATACGGCCTACGGTTATGCGACGCAGCTTTGCATCCTTGATGAAACGGGGCGAGTGAAGCGGATGGTAGCGGCGCATGATGTGGGCCGGGTGATCAATCCGGCTCTGTGCGAGGGGCAGATTCAGGGAGCGATCCACATGGGGCTCGGATACGCCCTGACGGAGGAATTGCCCTGTCCCGATGGGATGCCGGCGACTTTCACATTACGGGAGCTGGGCGTGCTGCGGGCGAAGGATATGCCCGAAATCAAGGTGATCCTAATTGAGGAGCACGAACCCGAGGGGCCTTTCGGCGCCAAGGGAGTGGGGGAAATCGGCCTCGTTCCGACGGCGGCGGCCGTGGCCGGGGCCCTGGAAGCTTATGATGGGATCCGCCGGACCCGTCTTCCGATGAAGGATTCGCCGGCGGCCCACGCCATGAGTGTCGGCCGGATCCGCGCCCGGCGGGGCCGCTCGTCATGAGTTCCCCCGCGAGAAAGCCGGGGCGGGTCAACGCCCACACCCACCTCTACAGCGGGTTGGCTTCATTGGGAATGCCGCCGCCGAAAAAGGAACCCGAAAACTTTCTTGAGATTCTCGAACACGTTTGGTGGAAGCTTGATGGCGCGCTCGATGAAAGGGGCCTACTCGCTGCGGCGCGCTATTATGTCGCCGATGCCCTGTATGCCGGCACGTCGACATTGATAGATCACCATGAATCCCCGAATCTGATTGAGGGCTCCCTCGATCTGCTGGCGGATACCTGCCAGATGCTGGGCATGAGAGCGGTTCTCTGCTATGGGGCTACGGAACGCAACGGCGGAAGGACTGAAGCCCGGCGCGGCTTGGAAGAATCCCGCCGCTTTATCAAAGAAAACAATCGGCCCTTGGTCCGGGGTGTCGTCGGCCTGCATGCCTCCTTCACCGTTTCCGACGAAACGATCCGGGAGGCGGGCGATTTGTGCCGTGATTTGGGAACGGTCCTGCATATCCATCTGGCCGAAGATAGAGCGGATGTTGAGGATGCCCGGTCGCGGGGGTACGAGGGTCCACTGGAAAGGTTGATCCAGCTTGGCGCCTTGCCCAAGGGATCGATTCTCGCCCACGGCGTTCATCTGACCGCGGCGCAGGTCCGCCGAACGCAAGAGCATGGCTGTTGGATTGTACAAAACCCGCGCTCGAATCGTGGGAACCGGGTTGGTTACCCCAAGGCGCTTGGGAACAGCGATCGGACCGCCTTGGGGACCGATGGTTATCCCGCCCGGATGGATGAGGAGGAAGAAGCCCTCTTTGAAACGGGGCTTCCGCATGAGGCCCGGGAATTACTGGAAGAACGTTTGGCCGGGGGGTATAGATTGACCGCCGAGCGCTTCGATGATCCTGACGTGGAAATGAAAGATGCGGTCTACCATGAGGAAGGCCGCGTCATGAGCCTCTTTGTCGATAACCGTGCGGTTATCGAATGTGGCCGGCTGCATACAGCGGATTGGGAGGAGATTCAATTCCACGCCCGCCAAGAAGCGGAACGGCTGTGGGATAGAATGGATTTTCTGTAGGATATCGATAGGATTTTAAAATCTGGTCGTGCGCCTGATGATCTAACCTGAGAGGAAACGATGCCCAAACTTGGATTGGAAACGCATGTTGTCGATAATAATGTCTATAAGAACAGTGTTAAACGCTTTAAAGATGCGGGGATAATCCTCCCCTCTTTTGCGGAGCTGGCCGATCCATCCCAAATCCCGCAATCGATCACTCAGGCCCTCGTGGATGTGGATCCCGGCGCCGCCGCGTCATTGAATCTTTTCCGTGTACATTGGTTCAACGAGGCGGGGGGGCGGGGCACGCAGAAGATCCCGGATCATATCGTGCTGCCGAAATCACTCACCGGGGTTTCCGCTCGAATTATCGTTCTCTTCGGGGACCTCTTTCCGATGATCCAAACGCACAAGGTTCTTGCGGCGTACGGTTGTTTGGCGCCGCGGATCATCACGGGACAATTTGACCCGATCACACATCGAGCCGTATGGCCGTCAACGGGAAATTACTGCCGCGGGGGCGTCGCCATCTCAAAGATCATGGGATGCCGCGGGGTGGCGGTCCTCCCCGCGGGGATGAGTCGCGAGAGGTTCCAGTGGCTCGAAAATTGGGTCATGGAGCCTGAAGATATCATCAAGACTCCGGGATCGGAAAGTAATGTTAAGGAGATATACGATAAATGCAATGAGCTGGATGCCGACGCGCAAAATATAATATTTAACCAGTTTTGCGAGTTTGGAAACAGCCTTTCGCACTACCTCTGCACCGGCCGGGCCATGGAATCCGTTTATGAGACGGCGGCCGGGACGCGCCCCGGATCGCGTCTGCGGGCCTTTGTCGCCTCGTCGGGATCCGCGGGGACGCTGGCCGCGGGAGATTACTTAAAGGAGAAGTTCGGCAGTCTCACGGCGGTCGTCGAGGCGCTGGAATGTCCTACAATATTGTATAATGGTTTTGGGGAACACAATATTCAGGGAATCGGCGATAAGCATATTCCATTTATTCATAATGTGATGAAGACCGATCTTGCCATGGCTGTTTCAGAGGTCAGCACCGATGCGTTGAACGTCCTTTTCAATACAAAGACGGGGCGCGACTACCTCGTCGAGCGGAAGGAAATCCCATGGTCGGTTGTGGAGGCTCTGGGGCGATTCGGCCTCTCGAGTATATGCAATATCATGGCCGCTGTGAAAATCGCCAAGCATTACGATATGGGACCCGATGATGTCATTATGACGGTGGCGACTGATGGCGCCGAATTATACAGAACAGAGCGGGACAAGGTTCTCAAAGAAACGTACTCGACGGGATTTTCGGATCTTGATGCAGCGGAGGTTTTCGGTCGGGATCTCATGGGTATTACAACGGATCACCTACTGGAGCTTTCCCATCTCGACCGGCAGCGGATCTTTAATCTGGGATATTATACCTGGGTTGAGCAGCAGGGAGTGACAATCGAGGAATTCACCGCGCGGAGAGAAAATCATTTCTGGACCGGTCTGCGGGAACTTATCCCGGTATGGGACGAGATGATCGCGGAATTCAACTCGAAAACGGGGCTGAGAAAATCCACCGGCGCGGAGAGCAAAGTGTGACGCTACCCGTATCCACAATGATCTGCGCCGGATGTGGATATGAACTCCCACCCGGAAGCCCATATCCCTTTCGATGCCCCCAACAAGATGGATCCGATGATATCGATCATGTACTGACCCGCGTGCTGAGCACGGATGAGATCGCAACGAAGAAGGAATGGAAAGCGATCTTCACTCATCCGGAGGCGAATCCTTTTGTTAAATACCGGAAGCTTTTTCATTCCTATCATGCCGCCCGCGCCGGAGGACTGAAGGATGCGGAGTATGTCGGCATTGTAAAGAAACTCGATTCGGCGGTTTCGAAGGCCGATGGACGGGGGTTCGAAGCGACGCCCTTGCTTGAGCATACGGAGCTGGCGGTGCGTCTGAATTGTCCACCCGGCGCCGCCGTCTGGATCAAAGATGAGACCGGCAATGTCTCCGGTTCGCATAAAGCCCGGCATCTCATGGGATTGATGATCTGGCTGGAGATCGTCCGCAAACTTGGGATTGCCATGGTGAAGCCCGGCATCCGGCCGACCCTTTCGATCGCCAGTTGCGGGAATGCCGCATTGGCCGCGGCGGTTGTCGCCGCCGCCGCCGGGTATCCCCTCAATGTATATGTTCCCGCATCAGCAAAGCGCTCGACGATTCAACTCCTTAAAGAGCTCGGCGCACAATGCACGATCTGCCGGCGGCGGAAGAATGAGGCGGGCGACCCCTGTATCAGGGAGTTTCATCGGTCGCTTTCCCGCGGCGCGTTACCCTTCACCGTGCAGGGAAGCGAAAACGGCCTGGCGATCGAAGGGGGTGAAACACTTGGATGGGAGATGATCTCAACGCTGATTCAAAAGAAGAAACGTTTGGACCGCTTGATCATTCAAGTTGGGGGCGGAGCCTTGGCGGCCTCCTGTATTCAGGCCTTCCGGGAAGCCAGAGAGATCGGTCTTATCAGGAGTCTTCCCATTATCCATACCGTTCAGACCCGCGGCGCCTATCCACTGCAACGTGCTTTTCAAGGTTTAACAAAAAATATCTTGGAGCGCTACCGCAGAGAATCGGGTGAATCCTTTGCCATCCCGCGGGGCAACTATGAGCGAACGGCATTGATCCGGGAGCGGGTTCCCGAGGTGGTTTTGGATGAAGCTCTTTACTACGCCGTCACGCATCGCTCAAAATTCATGTTCCCCTGGCCGGTAACGCCCAAAAGCCTGGCCGAGGGGATTCTGGACGATGAAACCTATGACTGGATGGCTGTGATTCGGGGGATGCTGCTGACAGGCGGGTATCCGGTTGTGGTTTCCGAGAGCGATCTCACGAAAGCGCAGGCCGTCGCTCATCGCGCCACTGGAATTCCGGCCGGCTATACCGGGATAGCGGGTTTGGCCGGCTATATCCGGCTGCTCCGGTCCAAAGAAACGGCGGCGGGTGAAACCGTCGCCCTTCTCTTCACCGGGCTCGATCGTCAAGACCCCAGCGCCCCGCGGTAGAGGCTCGGGAAGCGGGCGAGAAAAGCGATGACGGGGGCCAGTTCTCTTGAATCGACGCATTCCCCGATCTTATGTGTGTTTTGTTCAATGCCCGGGCCGATACCGATCATGGCGGGGTGATGATAACTGCCGGAGGTGACCCAGCCTTTTCCCGGCGGCAGAGAGAAGCTGTAATCACTGACCGGGATGCAATAGCCGACGCCGTCCGTTGAAAAAACCCAGCGATCCACACGGGCCTTTTTGCGGAATAATCCGGTTTCACCGAATGGGTGAACGAGGGGCGACGCGACCTTTTCATAGGTTTCCACCGCTGTTTTTACAACAAGATGATTCTCCGGGGTCGCCCAGCCGGGATAAATTTGAGGATTATTGGGCGCATATCCTCGCCAGGTTGGTTCGCAGTATATCGGTGCGTGAATATGAAGGTGGAGCCCCGCCTCGATGGCTCTCCTCACGGTCGACATTGATTTTACATCAGCCAGAGCCTCGATGGGATCTTCTCCCGCCGTCAAACGGCGGTCAAAACGGAATGTGAAACGTTCGGGAACAGCGCAATCGCTGGGTGTTTGCAGGACGGCATCACTGGCTGTCCGGGTCCCGCGTCCCAGGAAAGGATCGTCACCGAATCCCTCGCCGCGCGCATGCCGGTCCGCCGCCTCCGCGATAATCGCGGCGCCGTATTCAAGAGGATTGCGCCCTTCCCATGGCATCGATCCATGGCATGACCTTCCCGTGATCTCGACCTCGATCTGCATCCGTCCCCGTTGTCCCCGGTAAAGTCCCAGGGCCCCCTTTTTCGCACACCCCGTTCCTTCGGTCAGCAGAACCACGTCGGGTATCCGGCCCGAACCCATACCTGAAGTCTCTTTGAGGGGTACCTCATTGTGGAGGATATAGATCGGTCCGCCGCCGTCATTATCTTCTTCGGACACGGTTCCATAGGATTGGATGATGACACCACGCAGGGTTCCCTCGGAACGAAGTTCCCGGAGAATCTTTGCCGCGATGATTTGGCAGACCACGCCGCCCAACTGATCAGCGGCGCCCCTGCCCCAGATTAAATGTGAACGTTCCTCTTCCGGCGGTAGATAGCCCAATTCCTGCGAGAGCACCGCCCAGTCAACCTGAGATATATTTGTGAGTCCAAGATAGGGATCCAAGCCGCCGCCCAGAGATTCATGCCACCGCTGTCTCAATGCCTGAACGGTGTCGGTATGCCCGTCCATATAGATGATGGTTTTTTCATCTTCCGGAATGCCGTCGGATGGATCATGGACTCTCCACCAGAGATTGCCGAAAGCGTCGCTGCCGACATCGGCGGGGCTCCGGACGGCGCCGATCTCGAGAATACGCCTCCGAAAATACTCCAACCGCGGCCCCTCATGATTAGAAAGTCCACATTCAGGATCACCACCCTCAGCGATGGGCCGATTGATATAGTCGTCGGGGATACGGATGGCCTCCTGGAGTATCTCGACGGCCAGAGATTTATACCGCTCCGCCAATTCAATAATTTTACCATCCATCTCTGTACCCCTTGTTAAATGTCGCTGGATAGTGCGGCAAGGTATTCAGTAAGCAATTCCTTCAGATCCGGCTCCTTGGCCGCGGCAAGCAAAGCCATAATAGCATAGACCTTTTTATTCGCCTCGCGGGCAAGGTCAAACCGAAAGCGCTCCAATACGCCCCGGCTCACTTCAGCTCCAATATCTGCAGGCAGGCAATGCATGTAGAGGGCACCGCCCTTTGCGGTGGATTTCATCCGCCGCTCATCGCAAATCCAATCGGTGTGAAGGGCGTTCCTCTCCAGCGCCGCCGCTTCGATCCGCCGCAGCCCTTCATGATCTTTTCGGCGGTTGGCCTCGACCCGTTCCAGCATCAGGTCATAAGGCCCCCAACTTTTTGGATAAACAATATCGGCCTCGCTAAAAACTTCGTCCATGACGTTCGATTGTACAAAACTGCCACCGGCCGCCTTGGCATTGCTTTGCGCGGTGTCGAGGCATTCCGGCATCAATCCGTAACCCTCTGGGTGAGCCAGCCGGACATTCATACCGAACCGGGTTAATAAAGTAATCAAACCCTGAGGCACAGAAAGGGGCTTGGCGTAACTGGGAGAATAAGCCCAGCTGACGGCGATCGTTCTCCCCGAGAGTCCCTTTGGAAACTTTTCCCGGAGCCAGCAAAGATCGGCCAGCGTCTGCGTCGGGTGATCGATATCACACTGGAGATTTACGATCGGCACAGCCCGCTGGCTGCCCACCGATTTGAGATAGTCATCGATTCCTTTCTTGGCATCCCGCATGAACCGGTTGCCCTCGCCGAGAATCAAATCATGGCGGATGCCCATGGCGTGGGCGTTCATTCCGAGCATGGCGCCCGTCTCTTCCGCCGTTTCTCCATGCGCGACCTGGGTCGTGGAACCATCCACGATGACCGGATGAGCTCCAAGCCGCGCCGCGGCCCCCGCCCAACTTGACTTTGTGCGCGTGGAGCCGTCAAAGAAAAGGGCATAGGCGAGTTCGTCAGGGAAGAGCGGAAAAGAACATCCCTCGCGGTCGGCTTCTTCGAAGAACTCGATCAGCTGACAGAGTGTTTTTATCTCGCCAGTGGTCCAATCCTGCGTGAGGAGCATGCTGCGATGGGCCAGGCGCGAGAGGATCTTTTCATCGAGTTGGTCGATTTTTTTCAGTAAATAATCATAATCCATCTTTAGACTCCTTGATGTGAACAAGGGTGTTTATGTAATTGATCCGACCTGTTTCCAGTAGAACCCGGCGGAAAAAATCCATAATGAAATAGGGCCTAAGGTCCAATTTCTCGGGAACGTTTCCTGAGATTGTGCCTTGGGGATGCGACGCCTGAAAGCGAATATTGAAACCTGTTCCAGAGAAAGAGACCCTGTCGCCGGTTTTTTCCAATCGGTATTCACGGCCCGCGATGCGGCCGAGAACGGTCGTTGTCGCCGATCCGCCGGCAAGATAAAACGCGCTGGCGTGCCGGGATTCTCTCCAAGACGTTTCACTCCCGTAGAATGCCGGTTTCATGAATTGCGGGCCGCCGTCCTCCGGGCAAAAGACATCGCAATTTCCGCATTGATTGCAGAAATCGCCGAAAAGACCGATTTGATGCTTTTCGGCCAGGGATCCAATCCCGGCGCTGGGGACTTCGGTTTCGCCGTCGGCAAAAGCAAACAAAGCGTTGTTGGGACAGACGGCGAGACAAATATCACACGTCAAGCAATCAAAGAGTTCCAATTTGCGTTGAATTTTGCGAGGCGGCTTGTTGTTGCGTGTGTGTGAATAGCGGGAGTCGGCCGCAACCTGCTTTAAATAATATTCCGTATTCGCTGAAACGTCCCCCGAAGATCCCTCCGGAGCATAAGCCTTTTTTTTAAATTCATCCACTGTCGTCGCGCCCACGGCCTCCATCCGGCGGTACAGTTCCCCGTAATAGAGCGGAAACCGCGAATAACCTCCGGGTTTTAAAAGATCGGTGCAAGCTGTAATCGGCTTCAGTCCGAGCGCGACGGCATCGGGGAAATTTTTCCGGTCGATTCCCGCGGATAAAGAGATAGGGAAGCGGTCTCGAAATATTTTTCTGAAGCGGGAGATCAGCCGCATGGCCAGCGGGTGCAGCGGGGGGCCGGAAAGATAGGCGGTCTCTTCGCTTTCCGGAAGAGATGTGCCGGTGTTTTTAACGATGAGTGTATTTGTGAATTTTACACCGAGTTGAAGCCCCAGTTCGTCGGCCGTCCTTCCCAGCCGTTCCACCAAGTTGATAGCGCGGTCCCAGGAGAGATCGTCGTCAAAAGCCTCATCCCGTATGATGATGCGCTCATATCCGAGTTGGTTATTGATCAACTCCCGGGTTTCGCGTTTGCCGAGAAGAGTGGGGTTGAACTTGATAACGCAATTCAGCCGGTACTCCCTAAAAAGAAAGTCGATGATGCTTTCGATCTCATCGGGCGGGCACCCGTGAAAGGTGCTGAGGGTCACGGAATCGGCAAGCCGATCCGGGACATCGAGTTCGGCATGATGTCTGAATTCCGCCGGAATGGACCGGCGGAAATAATCCGCCCGCGTTTTTGTGTTTAACATTCCATCAATGAAATTCCGGACCTTTCCACCGCTGATGCCCGCGAGATCATATCCGACGCTCAGATCGTAGAGCACCGGCCCGCGGTTCGGATCCTGGCTCCAGGGAGCGCTCTGTCTCAGCATCTCAATGAGCATGTATCCTTTGATATACTCATCGAGCGATTCGTCGAGACTCAGCTCCTGTGACCACTCGGTATTGAATCCGACAGTCCGCATGTCGATGCAGGGACGGGACAGCTCCAATCGATCCATAACCTGGATCGTTTTAAGCTCCAAGATCCCCGCACCGGCGAGCCAGGCAAGAACGATATTCTGCGCCATCTGCGTATGCGGCCCTGCGGCGGGTCCCAGCGGGCTGGTCGCCCTGCGTCCGAAGTAGGAAATGGAAAGATCCATCCGCGGATGACTTTGTAAGGCCTTTCGCAGCGGCAGGCCAAAAACAGCTTGATCCCGTTCGCATTCTCGAAAGATGCGGGATACGAGGGCTTCAAATGGATAAGGTTTCAGCATCGCCATGATCCGTATATTGCCAGAATTACGGAAAAATGGGGAGGATAAAGTCCGATTCCGGAATTTAGGAGCGGTGGAGGACGCTGCTTTTCGACGCGGAGGGTCCGTTAAGCGGAAGACGCATGATAAAGGGACATCCGATCAGGGGCATGACGGCGCTGATTGTAAAGGCTGTTCGCATGCCGAAGGAATCACCCAGGCCGCCATAGATGATGACCACCAACGCGCGAAGGCTGAAACTCATGGCCATGTAGATGCCGTTTGCCAAGGCGCGGTTCTCAGGATTCTGTTCTTGTACCATCGCCATAATGACGGGCGTCGTTGAAAGGGCCGTGAAGCCCATCAGCACAAGGCTCAGCAGGCGAAGCCATCCGCCGCTGAAGAGGAAGAGCATCATCAGGGGAGGTGTGGCCCCCAAGGAAAGAAAGAGGATGGCCCGGCGCCCTATCCGATCGCTCAAAGTCCCACCGAGCAGGGCGCCTGCGACACCGGCGCCCTCCAGTATCGAAAGGGATGCCCCCGCCGTCCAGAGATCGCTCCCTTGGTCAATGAGAAAGGTGGGAAGATAAATTGTGAGTGCTACCAGGGCGAAAGCGCGGGTGAAGACAATCGCCGAAAGCGGAAGCAGAAATGCCCTCATTGAGACAAGTGTCTGCCTCCAGGGGCGTCCCTCTCGCGCCGCGGCCGGGCGTTCAGGGATACGCCGCAATTTGTAAAAGAGCAGTATCGATATCGCCAGGCCGCCGGTCATCAACCAGGGTGTTCCATTAAGGGAGAGAACACCGACGGCGCTGACAATGATGATGGGTCCCAAGGTTCGGCCGAGTTCCCCACCGACCATCCAAAATCCCATCCCGCGGCCCAAATTGGATCCAGAGAGATGACCCGCGAGGACGGGACCGACGGCGTGAAGGCCGGCGGAGCTGATCCCTGCGAGGAGAAGGAGAAGGGCCAGCCAGCCGTACCCTGGGGCAATGCCGAGCAGGCTCATCAGGATGGCGGATAGAGCGGGAGTCAGAATGACGAAATAGCGAAGACTGACACGATCGGCCAGATGCCCGATAAAGGGCTGCAACAGTGATGCGCCTTGAATAAAGACCGACAGCAAGCCGGCTTCCGTTCTTGAGAGGGCGAATTTTTGGATGAATGCAGGGAGCAGTGGTGGGAGAAAAGCGGTATAGGTGTCATGCAGTGCATGACCGGCGCTGATCGCCAATACACCGCCTGAATCAAAGCGATCATTCTGGGTCTTGGATTCAACCGCCATGACCGGAGTTTACCCCTGGACGGTCTCAATCTCCAGCGCGATCGCCGGCAACGGTCCAAACAGGCATTTAGGCGGCCATTTTCTCGCGGAATTCAAGGAAAGTGCTTAGTAATTCATGCTGCTGAACGGGTTTTGTCATGTGAACATAACTTCCGGTCCGGTTCAGCGCTCTGCTTCCCGGCCGCCTTAGCGATGAGGAAGAGAGGAGGATGGAAAGACCTGAGTGCAACATTCGTCCAAGGATGAAGTCGGGCAGTGAAATGCTCTGATCCCACATGATTTGATCATCCAGGATGAGCCCCTCAAAGGGCGCCCCCTCACGTTTTGCCTCCATCAGAACTTGAACGGCCTCGTCGGCGTTGGTTGCGGTAACCGTTTTCATTCCCCAATTTTTTGTGAGCTGGGAAAGGACACGAAGGGTCGTTTGGTTATCATCGACAATCAAAACAGAACCTCCGGCAAGACAGTTCTTTGATCCGGCGTGCGATGTCGCCGGTGCATGCTTGTCGGCGGGAAGATCAAAAAAGAGATGGAATGTACTACCCAGGCCGGGTTCGCTGTCAACCCGGATTTCCCCGCCCATCAGGGCTGTGAGCTCTGTTGAAATTGTTAAGCCGAGCCCCGTTCCACCGAATTTTCTGGATATGGATCCATCCGCCTGCGAGAAGGCGGAGAAAATTATTTGTTGGAGTTCCTGAGGAATTCCAATCCCCGAATCGATGACCTCGATGTGGTTGTGGACATGTCCATTGGGCAAAGCTTTGGAATGAAGCCGGACGAGTATCTCGCCTTTTTCAGTGAACTTTATTGCATTCCCCAATAAGTTTGTAAAAATCTGACCGATCCGGATAGGATCGCCGACAATGCGAGAGGGTCCATCGGCATGGATTTCGATGATGAGTTCCAGGCCCTTTTGGTGTGCATTGATGGATAGGGATCGCGCCCTTTCCATGATGCAATCTTCAAGGTCGAATACCTTGGAATCCAGTTGAAACTTCCCGACCTCGATCTTCGAAAGATCGAGGATATCATTGATGATGCTGAGGAGGCTGGAAGCGGAGGCTTTCACAAGCTTTAAGTATTCATATTGCTCTTCGGTCAGTTCAGTCGTCAAAGCGAGGTCCGTCATCCCCATAATGCCGTTCATTGGTGTCCGGATTTCATGACTCATATTGGCCAGGAATTGGCTTTTTGCGAGACTCGCCTCTTCCGCATTTGACTTTGCCCTCTCCAATTCCTGTGTTTTTATCTTCAACATGACATTTGCCTTCAAGGACCGCCAGTATTCTGCATTTTGCTTTGTCGTCTGGTAAAGGAGAAAAGAAGAATAAAGAATAACACAGAAAAAAATTGCAATCCCTTCATTTTCCATTGTCAGAAAACAAACAACGGCCAAGGGCGCCAGATAAATAATTAAAAAGGCGCGAATCAATCTGAGACTTGGCGACAGGGAGACGGATGCACCGGCGCACATGCCCGTCGAAATGATGACAACGAAGGTCGTGGTCCAGGAGATTTTGTATATGTAGGTGGCGAAACCTCCGAAGAGTCCCCACACGATACAAGAAAGATAGACGCCGGTGGAAAAGAGCCTTCGCCATAACTCGGGATTGGCGGGGTAGAGTCGTCGAAACCAGAGGGTGACACCAAGGCGGAAAGCCACAGTGAGACAGGTCGTGGCGATCAGAAGCCCCATCATGGTGGGGTGATCATGCATGAAAGGGGTGGCGAAGGGGATGAGGAATAGGAAGGAAATATAGAGAATAAATCCTGCGAAAGAGCGGTCGCGGAGTTCTTTGTCGGCCCGCCATTGAAGGGTCGCCTGGGCATTGAGCAACAAGGGTTGCTGGGGCTGGGGCATGCTCAACCGGACTCTCCTTGAAAACCTAAAAACGAATCTAGTATTCCTGTAATATCTTGTCTTACAATAAGTTACTAGAAAAAATAATGGTGGCAACTTTAGATACTTGCATCTATTCCGTTAAAGCATCTTATTTTTTCAAAGAAGGTTAGACCATCAAGACTCCCTCCAACAATGGGTGTGCTGAGCCTCTGGATGGACCTGTCATCCCGCTATCAATATGTCGGATACCAGCAGGGCGTCCCTTAGTGGAGATTTCGCAACGGATTCTCTGTCAAAGGGTTCGCAGCTCTTATCCGACCCGTGAAGAGGGATTTTCAGAAGGGCTGTCCTAGTGGATTTGGGCTCATTTCTCTTGCTATACTGCCGTTTCCACGCCTTCCCTTGGGGGGTATCTACCGGATCGATCCATGGAGGAGAAGATGTCCGTCAAGAAACGTGTCCAAGCGCTCCGGCAACAGATGAAAAAACACAACATTAGCGCTTACCTCGTCCCCAGCACGGACCCGCACCAGAGTGAATATGTCCCCGAGTGCTGGCAGCGCAGGCCGTGGATCAGCGGTTTTACCGGCTCGGCGGGTGATGTTGTTGTCGGCGCGACGGAGGCTGGTTTGTGGACCGATGGGCGCTATTTCCTTCAGGCAGAGGATGAGTTGAAGGGAAGCGGGATTCAACTCTACAAAATGGGACTCCCGGGAGTACCCCAGATCGACGAATATCTCGCCCGGATTCTCAAGAAGGGCGAGTTGCTGGGTGTCGACCCCCGAACGATCTCTCTTGAAAGGTCAAAAGGGATCGAGAAGGCTTTGGAACCGACGGGCGCCCGCCTGAAATGCATCGATACGAATCTTGTCGATGAGGTTTGGGCTGATCGACCGAGCATCCCCCGAGACCCGATTCGGCTCTTGCCGGCGAGGTATGCTGGTGAAACGGTCTCCTCCAAATTAGGCCGCTTGCGGACTGAGATGAAGAATAGGGGGGCCAAGGCCCATCTTCTGACCACGCTGGATTCGATTGCGTGGTTATACAATATCCGCGGAAATGATGTCGACTTTAATCCTGTCGCTATCTCGTATGCGCTCATCATGGAGAAAAAATCCTTGCTCTTTGTGGAGACGGAGAAGGTTCCCAAAAGCGTCGCAGCGAAACTGAGGCGGCATATTACGATCCGTCCCTATGGGGAAATCCAGACGGCGCTGAAGGATCTTGCGAAGAAGAAGACGAAGATCTGGGTTGACGGTGCTTCCGTATCCCGCTGGGTCATCGACATGTTGAAGGGGTGCGATCTGGTGATGGAAATGTCGCCCATCAGGGTCATGCAGGCGAAGAAGAACGACGTGCAGGTCGCGGGGATGAAGGCGGCCCATATCCGTGACGGTGTTGCGATGGTCCGGTTCCTCCATTGGCTTGAGCGTGAAGTGACCAAAGGGGGTCTGACCGAAATCCGCGCCGCGGATCGGCTTGCCCGCTTCCGATCCGAAGAGGATCTCTTCCAAGGGCTCGGATTCAGGACCATATCGGGTTATGCGGCGCATGGAGCCATTATCCACTATGGACCGACACCTGAGAGCGATCTTCCGCTTCGTCCGAAAGGGATCTATCTCATCGATTCCGGCGGGCAGTATCTGGATGGAACGACCGACATTACCCGAACGATTTTGCTGGGCCCCAGGGCGACGGCGGAGCAGCAAGACCGATTTACCCGCGTTCTCAAGGGACATATAGCCTTGGCAAGCGTCCGGTTCCCCGCCGGGATCCTGGGCGGACGGCTTGATACTTTGGCGCGTTTGCCTCTCTGGGATGCCGGTCTTGATTATAACCATGGTACGGGGCATGGTGTCGGCGCCTATCTCAGTGTTCATGAGGGGCCGCAGAATATCGGTATCAGAACCGTCGGCAAGCCGCTGGAACCGGGCAATACCCTCTCGAATGAACCCGGCTTTTACAAAGAGGGTGAGTATGGGATGCGTATTGAAAACCTGATTTTGGTCGTCGAAGACAAGCAGCGATCGAAGAAGGGCCGGTCGTTTCTGGGGTTTGAGACGATCACGATGTGTCCGATTGATACCCGGTTGGTGGATGTCCGGTTGCTTGATGAGGGCGAGCGGGATTGGCTCAATCAGTATCACAAAACGGTATACAAAAACCTATCAGGTCGCCTCGATCTGAAAGACCGCGCTTGGCTTAAAAAGGCCTGTAGGACTCTCTAAAGATGTATTACGGGTTTTTTCTCCCGATCCAGCGTTTAAGCCACGACAGAAATTCGTCATACCAGAAGATGCTGTTGCGCGGTTTTAAAATCCAATGGTTTTCATCCGGATAACAGACAAGCCGCGCCGGCAGCTTCATCGCCTTATAGACATTATATATTTGGATCCCCTGAACATAGGGGACGCGATAGTCCTGTTCGCCGTGAATGATCAGCATCGGTGACTTAAATCCCGCGGCCTGACGCATCGGATTATAGCGATCCAATCCCTCTTGATTGTTCCAGACCTCGCCGCCCATTGACCGGCGCCGGCCCTGTGTGATATCGGAAGCGTATTGTGTCTGGAAATCGCAGACGCCGGCGTGATTGATGAGGCAGGCGAATCGATCGGTCTGCGATGCGATCCAAGAAACCAGGTATCCACCGTAGGATCCGCCGGTCGCCGCCATCCGTTTGGGGTCGGCAAGGCCGCGGGAGATCAACTCATCCGTCGCCGCCATGATATCTTTGTAAGGCTGATCACCCCAGCGTCCCAAAATCGAACTGGTGAAACCCTGTCCCCAGCTGGTGGAACCGTGAAAGTTCACCATGGCGACAAGATAACCCGGAGCAGCAAAGACTTGGCCGTTCCAACGCCAATGCCAGGAGTCTGAAGAGGTGCCATGCGGACCACCGTGGATCACATGAACAAGAGGAAGCCTTTTCGCCCGGGCCGGCTTTTTTGTGACTTTTTCAATCTTTACCGTTTCAGGGGGGTGAATCAGGAACATCTGAACCGGATGTTCTTCGGCGCCGGCAAAGATAAATTCTTCAACTTTGCCGAGCCGGATGCCGTTCATAATCGGTTTTGTAAAAGCGGTATGACGCCTTTCAGCACGTCCTTGAAGGTCGAAACTCACAATCTCGGGGGGTGCGCTCAGTGTGGAAACGTTGGTATAAAGCCGCTTGCCTGCTGGTCTGGGGGGGGAGAAAGATCCGCCTCGCACCAATTCCCATGGCTTGGTCGATTGCGGGTCCTTCAATGCTGCTTGAAAATTAAAAGAAAAGATCGCCATGCGCGCTGCGACCTCTGCTTCAAGGTAGACAGTCCGGCTGTCATTGCCGAATGTCCAACCGATGGCTGAACAATCCCAGTCCTCGGTCAGAACCGTTTGCCTGCCTGTACTGCGATCATGCGCGATCAACCGAACCCGATCGGCATAAAAATCATATTCTCTCTGAAACCCAAAGAGAATCCACCGGCCGTCCGGCGAATAAACTGGATGAACGGCATCAGCGGCAAAGCGAGGTGTCAGACTTTTAGTTCGCCCTGCCTTGGCGCTCTTTGTCATGCTTGACGGCACCTTGACCGTAAAGACGCCCCACTGAACCGGATCATGTGGAGGGGTGGACCGCGACGCCGCGAAGGCGATCTCTTTACCATCAGGAGATATTTGGAATTGACCACTCAAATCCATCCAATCAAACCAGCGGCGGGAATTCGGTGTCAGGTCGCGCACGTCCCCCGTCTCTAAATCGAGAATAAAAATATGGTGAACCTTCCCCTCGGTAAGCCATTGATCCCAGATGCGGTAGAAACGGTCTTCAGTCGTCCGCGCCTTCACCGGATCTTTTGCCCTTTGCCGGGCCTGTTCTGCGGTGGCTTTGAGTTTCGGCGCATCGGAGTAGACCGGCGCGAGAAAGGCGACACGCCGCCCGTCGGGGAAGAATCGGGGCGCCGCGATGCCGAAGGGAAAATCGGTTAAACGTTCCGGTTCACCCCCGTCGAGAGAGAGAAGGTAAAGCTGGGGTTGATCGGGGAACGCCGTTGAAAGTCCGGCACCTTTCGGATGGGTTTTGGAGGATGTTTCGCCCCGCCCCGCCGTTCCACCCGGCTTTCTGACAAAGAGGATCCTGCGCCCGTCCGGCGCCCAGGCCGGCTGGTTGCTGGATTGTTCATTGCCTGTCAGGGGGCGGGCGGCATCCCCTTTTCGCTCCATGCCGGCATGGAGCGCATCGGATGGAAGCAGCCACAAACGGCTCTTACCCTGATTCTGTTCGAGGTTATGGGTGGTGACGGTCACCAGGATCTGCTTCCCGTCGGGAGAGGGTTCCGGGGCGCCAACGCGTGGAATTGTCCAGAGGTCGGTTGCGGTTAAAGTCCTGCTGGCCATGGAACCTCCTTGTTTCATCCTTTCCCTTTTCTGGGGCGCAGCGCTTCCCCGCGCGTCAGCTCAAAGCGCCTTTCTGAGGATTAAGGACCATGAGGAGGAGGTCAAGCATCGGATCCCCTGCCCGATAAAAAACCATAACCACCTTTCCTGACGCCCCTTCGCTTTTCTCTTCAGGCCGCAACCGGAAGAACGTAATATATTCTGCAACCGCCCCTTCGGTCGGTGGACCGGGGCTATTTCTGATGATTCCCCAGGAGGAACTTATGAGACACGGCCGTCCCAATACCATGTTCGTTCTCTTTGCCGCACTGGCTGTTCTACTGCCGTGCTCGATCCTGTCAGCAGGGGCCGGGGAGAATCCGGAATCCTTGAATTCTCATTTTGGAATGGGAGGTCTGGTCGGCGCCCCGGGAATCCTGCGAAGCGTTGAAGCCGGATTGATAAACCCCGCCGCCTGGCCTATCCAGCAGCGTCCCGGGCTCTTTCTCGCGTGGGATGATCCTGTCGAATCGGACGGCGTGAGAGATTTTCGCACCGTTCTCTCTCTTAACAACCTCGCCTTCGCCATGAAGCGCGCCGGATTCCAGGACAGTGCGGGGAAGCATATTCAATATGATTATACAATAGGAATGGGGTTCGGAAACAGATCCCACTCTTCAGGCATTTCCTACTCCTGGACCCATGGGGGCTGTCCGGCCATCCCACCCAGTGAGCGGATTGCGGTAGGTGATATATTCCGGTGGCGGCCGTTTTCCATCGGAATGTCGAGTGCCTGGGATCTTGATAGCAAAGAGGGCGTGCTGCAGGCGGATGCCGGTCTGCGCCCGATTCAATTTGGAGATGCCCGCTTCACCCTCTTTGCGGAGGCGCTGCTACGGCATGGGGACGATATTGATGAGCTAAAAGTAGGATATGGGATAGAGACTCACATTCTTCCAGGTTTAACTTTGGCTGCCCGCGTTGATGATGAAAATTTCCTCAGCTTCCGTGTGGATCTCGGATTTGCCGATTTCCGGCCGGGGTACCGCCACCATATCGATGATGACAATGAGCATGTCTCCTCTACTTATACAGTCGAGCTGACCGATGGTCCGGAAATCAGCCGGCTCTTTGCGCCGAAGAACAAATACCCTGAGATTGAACTGAAGGCACCGGTCACTTACCGACGGTATCGCCTCTTTGACGATCGCCTGTGTTTTCTCAGGATTCTGGAGCAGATCAACGGCTTGGCTGATGATCGCACGGTTGACGGGGTGATTCTGAATCTATCCGGATTGAAAGCCAGTCCCGCTCAGCTTTGGGAAATTCGCGGCCAGTTGGCCGGTCTGCGGGAACGTGACAAGAAAGTGATTGTCTATTTTGACCGGCTCGGTCTCATGGGATTCATGCTCGCTTCGGTGGCCGATGAGATCTGGATGGATCCCTACGGCAATTTGGATATTTCCGGTCTCAATCTCGGCCGTACCTATATTAAACGACTCTTGGATAAGGTGGGGATCGGTTTTGATGAATGGCGCTACTATACGTACAAATCCGCCCTGGAATCTTTTTCCCGCACTTCGATGTCGGAGGCTGATCGCGAGCAACTCGATGCGGTCCTTAATGATTTGTATGAGGAGCCGGTTCGTCTGATCACCAGTGCCCGCGAAATGAGCCGCGGGGATTGGGATCGGCTGGTGGGGGAAAAGGCGATCCTCACTGCCAAAGAGGCCCTCGAGAACGGGCTTATTGACAAGGTCGGTGATTTTAACGAGGTGCGAAAAACGGCAAAAGAAGCCGAGCGCCGTGGATCGGGGGATGCCGCGCTCACGACCCTCTATGGCGTCAAGGGAGACCCGGTTTGGGGGCCCGAGGAGTGGGGCGAGCCGCTGCGGATCGCACTTCTCTATGGTATTGGAGTTTGTGACATGGATACCGGTATCCGCGGCCGGGAGCTCTCTAAAAAAATCCGGCAAGCCCGCGAAGATAAAAATGTCAAAGCCATTGTCCTTCGGGCGGATTCACCAGGCGGTGATCCGCTTCCCAGTGATCTGGTGGCAAGAGAGCTGAGGGAAACGGCCAAGATAAAGCCGGTTATCGTGTCCCAGGGCTTTATCGCCGGATCGGGGGGGTATTGGATTTCGATGCACGGTGATTCGATTCTCGCAACACCGGTATCGATTACCGGTTCAATCGGTGTCATCTCCGGGCACTTCTGGGATGAGAGTCTTGGTGACAAGATCGGAACCGATTATGACAATGTAAAGCGGGGTGAGCATTCCGACATGGAGGACGGCGTCATCCTGCCGCTGATTGGGGCCGAGATACCCGATCGGCCGGTGACTGAGGAGGAACGCAACCGGATGAAAGATGTCATCGATGATTTGTACAATGATTTTCTTAATCAGGTTGCAGAAGGGCGCGGCATGACGACCGAAGAAGTCGCCGCCATCGCCCAGGGCCGTATTTGGTCTGGAGCCGACGGCCTTCAGATCGGCCTCGTGGATGAATTGGGCGGTCTTTGGCGGAGTTTGGAGATGGCCAAGGATGCGGCCGGCCTGCCTGCATGGCGCACGATAGCGATTCAGGAAGGACCCGGCCTGGGCTGGATTAATCCAAAAATATTCGGTTCGGATGACGGAATCGGAATCTCACTTCCTTGGGCGCACGGCGCCGATGAAAAGGCGCCGGCCCGGCTCTTCGAGGGTGGAATTTGGGAATCCCTTTCTCAGAGTGAAAGGGATTACTTGGAAACTCTATTCCGGGCGAAGAGAAGACCGGTACTGATGGTTCCGCCGATGGGGTTTGATAAATTGACGGAGGAGCCATGAGGGGGATGGACAATCAGAGCAAGACAAATAATGGGGGCTATCTGAGCCATTTTAGCGGCGTGACTATCCGGCCCTATGAAGAATCGGATGAAGCGGGCGTCGCCGCGCTATGGCGCGAGGTCTTTCCCGATGCGCCGCTCTGGAATCATCCCGAAACCGATATTCATAGAAAACTCACGGTTCAACGGGAGTTGTTCTTTGTCGCGAAGGCGCAGCCGGAGTCAGCATCGGAGTCGGAAATCATTGGAACAGCCATGGGTGGTTTTGACGGCCACCGGGGCTGGGTCTATTATGTCGCCGTGAACCCGAGGCTGAGGCGCAAAGGGATCGGTAAAGCCCTGATGGAGAGGGTTGAAAGGGGATTGATCGAGATCGGTTGTCCCAAATTGAATCTACAGGTTCGGGCTGATAATCACACGGTCATTTCATTTTACCGGAGACTTGGTTATAACGTAGAGGAGAGGGCGAGTCTCTCAAAACGCTTGGAGTGAATGGATGGCTAGAATCTCCTTCCCCGCGGCAAGAATAATCTGGATACTCCTTCTTCTCCTCATTTTTGTGGTGGGTGGCACGACCATCTTTATTCACTTTGAAAACCTATCACTTCTGGACGCCCTCTATCTTACCGCCGAGACACTATCCACGGTCGGCTACGGCAATATCGCGCCCGAAACAAGCGAAGGAAAGATTGTCAGCCTTATCCTCATGGTGGCGGGCGCATCCGTGGCATTGGCCGCCGCCGGTATCCTTGTCGGATTTATTGTTGAAGGGCGTCTATTGCGCCACTTCGGAGCTCGAAGAATGATAAAGCAAATCGAAAAACTAAAGGACCATATTATTCTATGTGGCTATGGTGCCATGGGCCGCCGAGTCGCCGCCATTTTGAAAATCTCGGGCATTCCTTTTGTCATCGTTGAAAAACAATCAACGCTCATTGAGGAAATTCGTGAATCCGGGATGCTCGTCTTGGAGGGAGAGGCGACGCAAGAAGAGGTCTTGCGTCAGGCCGGCCTGACCCGTGCTAAAGGACTGCTCACCGCAATTGGTGATGATGTGGAGAATCTATATATCGGAATGACGGCCAAAATGATCCGCCCTAATCTTCCCATCGTATGCCGTGTCCTCTCCGATAAAGCGGTCAGTCATTTAAAACGGGCCGGCATCAATCAGGTCATTTCTCCCGAGGAGATGGGTGCGGGCCGGATGGTTCAGCAATTGCTAAGACCCGAGGTGGTTGATTTCCTCGACCTGATGCTGACACCCGGGACGACAGGCGCTGGATTGGAGGCCTATCAGATACCGGATGGATGTAAGCTCGCCGGGCAAAAGCTCAAAGATAGCGGTATCCGGGAAAGATTCGGACTCTTTGTCATTGCCCTTCGGCGGGCGGGGGCCTATATCCCCAATCCCGGCTCCGATGTGGTCATACAGGATGATGATGTCCTCATTCTTGTCGGTACGGAGGCTGCATTTGTAAAATTCCGGGATGAGCTGGCGCCGGTTTGTTAGAAAAGATTCGAGGATCAAGGGCGAATGAGTGGATTGAACGGCGGACACGATCATGACATCGGATAACCGGCCCCGTCTTCAAGGCGATCAGACTTTGGAGCTTTGTGTCGCCCAGCGCGATAATATCCGCGCTATTTTTGATAGTGTTGAGGATGCCATTTTTACCGTCGATGCCGCCTGTAAAATCGGAAACGCCAACCAATCCTTCCTTAGAATGATCGGAATCAAAGAGCAGGATGCCATCGGCAAGGATCCAAACGATCTATTAAAACTCCGTTATCATTCCCTGAGGGATGTCTGTGACCGGACACTGGGAGGAGAAGCGCTGCATGGTCTGGAAGTCAGCATCACACCGCCAAAGGGGGGCACTATCCTGGCGATCCTCTCATCAGCCCCTCTCCGCGATCGTGAGCGTGAGTTGGGTGGAGCCGTTATCGTCCTCCACGACATGACCCGCCTAAGGGCTTTGGAGGAGGACTTGAAGCGGGCTCAGGGCCGCGGCAAGCTGGTCGGCAACAATGTTCGCATGCGTGAGATATATGAATTGATCGATCAACTTGCGGATAATGACGTGACGGTTCTTATCACCGGCGAGAGCGGCACGGGCAAAGAACTAGTGGCTGGTGCGATTCATGGTGCGAGTCATCGGTCAAAAGGCCCCTTTATTCGCGTCAATTGCGCGGCGCTTTCTGAGACATTACTGGAGAGTGAACTCTTCGGGCATGTTAAAGGCGCCTTCACCGGTGCGGTGAATGATCGTATCGGCCGGTTTGAAGCGGCGAACGAGGGCACGATATTCTTGGATGAGATTGGTTCGGTGAGTGAGGCTGTGCAACAAAGACTTCTACGTGTGCTTCAGGAGCGTGAATTCGAGCGGGTAGGGGATACACAAACGCGGAAGGCGGATGTGCGCGTTATTGCCGCCACCAACGCAGATCTGCGCCGTCTTGTCGATGAGCGGCGGTTTCGCGAGGACCTGTATTATAGACTCCATGTCGTTGAGATCAATCTTCCTCCTCTGCGGGAGCGGAAGGAAGATATTCCCGTCCTTGCCGAGCACCTTTTGGCGCAGCATACCGAGAGGATGGGGCGCAGTGCGACAACGATTTCATCCGACGCCATGGCGGCGCTCATGGCTTGCCGCTGGGACGGCAATATTCGTCAACTCGAGAATGCGATTCAGCGCGCCCTGGTTGTCGTTCGTGGGAGGGTTATTCATCGCGAGCATTTGCCGCCGGAGCTGGTGGGAATGGGGGAATCTGAGATTTTGGGCCGGAGTGGGTCTTTTAGGCATTCTGACAGCGAAGAAGCTGATCTTCGCCGGGCCCTTGAGGAAGCCGGCGGTGACAAGGGCCGCGCGGCGGAGATTCTTGGAATTCATCGAACGACATTTTGGCGAAGGATGAAGAAACATAACTTT
Source organism: Candidatus Eisenbacteria bacterium (assembly GCA_018831195.1). NCBI lineage: Bacteria > Candidatus Eiseniibacteriota > Candidatus Eiseniibacteriota bacterium. The sequence goes on from JAHJDP010000084.1 coordinate 88,110, forward strand.
GAATGACTATGAAGGCTTCTTCACAGATGCCGGCTTCAGCGCATCGATCGGATCAGTAGACGCGACCGGCGGCGGTCTGTAATTTTCACTTCGCCGATCGGCGCTAGAAGCGATAGCCGGCGCGAAGACCAATCACCGTCGGTTCCTCAATAGCGGCGCCACCCTCCTGAATGTAGATGTAACGCCAATTCTTTGTCGGCTTTATTATATTCTGTCCAAAAATCGTCACGGAGAGAGGACTCGATAACTTATAAGATACTGACATATCGAACCTGACATCGGCCTCAAATATATCATTCTTGCGCATGTGCTCGATGTTTTCTTCGACCAGACTTTCAACAGCCTTCCCTTGGGCGCCCTTTTCATACATTGTCATCCAGTTCTGATTGCCCTCGTATCCCCAGGTGGCGCGAATGCTGTTATAAACCATCAGCCGATCGGTGATTCTGGCTATAGAGTGGAACTTTGTCATGTTATTGGCCCAGTTCATGCGGTCATTTCCATAACCCTCACGACTGACACTTTCATAATCGGTATCATGTGATTCCGACCGGCTGATATAACTGCCAAGCTCACCTTCAGCGAGTGAGAAATCCAGCTGCTTGCAGTATACATGGTTGATGCCGATCCTGAGGTCTCCTTTATCAGTTGCATACTCCACGGCCATTTCGACGCCTCCGACCTTCAGGTTTCCGGCCTTTGAGGTTGTTCTGAATTGTTCCGCATCGGTTTCCCCGCCGGAGGCATTCCAACCGAGTAGATCAGCGGCACTGTAAAAAAGCGATACGTCAGTGGTGAAGTTATTAAATGATCTGCCGTACATCAACTCGGCGCCATTGAACATTTCCTGCTCCGGCTCCATGTTCCCAAAATAATCTGTTGCGGCAAGCTGGATGAGTGTGTTTTCCCGGATGGATCGCTGTAGGGAAAGTTTAAACAATCCAAGATTCTCCGCATTGTAAATAACAGCGAGACGGGGAGATAGGACCATTTTTGAGAATTGATGTTTGTCGAGCCGGCCGGAGAGCAATACGTTGCAACGGTGGAATACCATGCTGCTGATTTCACCCAGCAATGCATAGTTATACATGTTATATGCGGTTCGATAGACTTGCTGATCGGGTCCAATCCAAGGACGGGCTTGGAGCGCGGGCGAGTTTGGACCGCTTACAAAAAGGACCCCATCATCCATGATGAAAGCGTCCTTGTCGGTATCACCCCATCCCATCCCCAAATGGTCATAGGAGAACTCGCATCCGACGGCGGTTTTTAACTTGTCCGTCGGGCTGAATCTTAGCAATGATTTGAAGAGCAGATTGCTCTCTGCATAATTCTCAACGTAGTTGCCCTTGCCGTAAGTCTTATCATCAATTCTTTCCTGGTCTGTGGAGAGCGCACTAAGCGTGGTCTTTAGATCCAGATTGTGGGCAAAAATATGATTGTTTTCCAGGGTGATTTCCGCCTGCTGTACGCCCGTGGATGGATTGTTCTCCCACTTGCCGTTTTCCGTCAAACGTTTTTGAAACCAGCGCGTTTGCAATTCAGGGTCGGGATTGAGCGGATCATCTGTCCAGCATACAATACGTGATGTTCCGGAATTGACATACCGCGTCCACAGTTTCCATTCTCTGAGAAAGGTCATCTGGCCATAAAGCTTCATCTGGGGTTTATCGCGTGAATCGGGATAAAAGTCGAGAATGGGAGTCTGCATGCTTACATTTGTTCCATCCTCGGTGCCGACATATCCCGCCTCTCGTGATGGGGGCGCGAAAGCATAGATGTTGGGGTTGGTAAATCCCCCTGTTTTTGTAAGACTTCCATAAAACAAGATGGTATAGTTTGAACCGATTAATGAGTGGCTGGCATATGCACCCTGCGAATGATAGCCGGATACATATTGGAAACCCGCGGAAGAACCCTGTGGTTCTGCTTGCCCCTTCGTAGTGATGTTGATCACGCCTGCAACAGCGCCTGGACCATAAGTCACCGAACCGGGCCCCCGGATGACTTCCACCAACTCGATATCGTTAAGATCCCAATTCTCCAATTCGGTCGTAGCCCCATTATGGGATCTTTGGTTCACACATCTGCCGTTTACCAAGAGGAGAAACGAGTAATCACGGTCGACAATAAGACCCCGCAAACCCATGTGGGAGGCATCGAAATGCGTCATGTAATGGAAACCAGGCACATAGACTTCGAGGAGGTCATACAAATTCCTGGCCGGTGTTATCCTTATCATCTCCTCATCAATGACAGTGATTGATACGGGATTCATGTCGGTCTCTGTCTCAACCAGGGCGCCGATGACCATGGGAATCTCTTGAAAGAGCAGCATCTCCGACGGTTCTTCAGCCAGCAGCGCCCCTGATTTGAAAATGACAATGATGATGAGCAGGATGGCTAAGAGTCGGGCATTCTTTAAAGCTGAGGTCATGGTTTTTCTCCTGACTTGGTAGGCCATATAAGGTATCGGGAGAAAAGAGGGGAATGATAAGCGTTGATGTGATTGGGGCGACGGCCGCCAGTTTCGGTCTGTGGGTCGGATATTAGGGGGGTTCCATCATTTGAGGTGTTTATGGGCGCACATCACCCCTCGGGTGCTCATCATTGCGGCGATAGCACTTGAAAACGGAGGGAGCCCCAGCGGCATTTCGGCCGATGGCGCTTATCTGTTTGTACGCCCGTATGTTCGTATATTGGCAATTAGGGCGATAGCTCAATCAAAGGAGCTTTTGCCGTCTTTCTTGGCTTTCTTTTCCGCCCGTTTCTCTTTCAGCGTCTTGGTCGGCTTCTTCTGGGGCTCTTTCTTCTTCTTATCTTGGTCCTTACCCATGGTGTTACCTCCGCTGGCTTCCCGCCGGCAATCTCCTCGATTGGCAGATAGCTAAGGCAGCTAGACTCTAGCTTTATTCAAAGCCAATCTACCGTAACTCCAATCAAAACACCAGATGAATGAAACATCCAAAGCATACATCGTAAGCAATACTTATTCGTAGATCAACGCATTTAAATACAATAAGATACGGCTGATTTCCCCTTGAAATTTCGGGGCAATCACCTAATGATATGGGTGTCGGCCGCACCGTCACATAGTGACGGACTTTTTTTGGCCGTCTGTTTTTTGCATTATTGGAACATTGAATAATGACACCCCCAAAAACCTCAGTGAATAACGAGGAGCGCAGGATGACTCGATTGATGTTGGAACAGGGCAGGGTGGACGATTTTATCAGGCATCTCCAGGCACAGCGGCCCGTTTATGCCCCGCGGCGCAAGGGACAATCTTCCTATGTCTTCGCGCCGGTAGATGACCCGAATGATGTCGTACTCGATTACCCCAGAACCCTGCACTCGGTGAAGAAGTACTTTCTTCCCCCGAGGGAAGAGTTGCTCAACTTCAATTTAAAGGCGAATTCCTATGGACAGCCGGAGATCGAGACGGCGAATGCCATTATGCTGGGTGTTCATTCGTATGATATGCATGCCGTGTTGAGGTTGGACTATAACCTCGCCAAAGGTAATAAAGAACGAAACTACTTTGCCCGGCGGCAAGGAACTCTCTTCATCGGGGTCTCGTTCTCGCCCGATAAGTTTCATTTCTCGGGATCCTTGGGTATCTCTCCCTACGACACGACCGGCTTCGATCTCTTTTTGTATAAGGTTGACAAAGGTTTCGCTTTGGAGATTATCACCGCGATGGGGGAGAAGCTTCTATCCGGCTTCGACCTTCCGGCGTTGGGAGTGCCTCTGCCTCCGCACGGCGAATTTCAGCAACATATTTATGTGCCGCAGAGTAAATTGTCCGAAGTCTTTGATCACAGCCAGGAAAACGCTGTTTGGGAAGAGGAGGCTGCGCGGTGCGTGAGCTGCGGCACCTGCAATATGGTCTGTCCGACTTGTTACTGTTTCGATGTAGAAGATGAAGTTGATGTAAGAGTCGTTGAGGGTACTAGAAATCGGCGTTGGGACGCCTGCATGCTGCGCGATTTCACGGAGGTCGCCGGTGGAGAGGTTTTCCGCCATAAATCGGCGGCCCGCCAGCGGCATCGTGTCTACCGGAAATTCAAGTATATTTCTGACCATACCGGCGAGCCATGGTGTGTCGGCTGCGGGCGTTGCACGGCATATTGCACGGCGAATATCAGCATTGTCAGCATTGTGAACCGCTTGGTGAACGATTACGAAAAAGACTCGACAGCGCGTCTCCCGCAGACCCAGCCGATAATCGATAGGGCTCGGGAAGGACACTCCGATCCGGCCGGGGAGGCGAAAGACCTCTATTCACCGGTCATGGCGGAAATCAAGTCGGTGCAACAGATGACCGATTTGGAGAAACTCTTCGAAATACAGCTGCCGGATGGCGCAGAACTCAATCACAAGCCGGGTCAGTTTGTCGAACTCTCTCTCTTTGGCGCGGGTGAAGCGCCGATCTCGATCTCTTCATCCCCGGCAAAGAAGGGTGTCTTTGATTTGGGGATCCGGAAGGTCGGCCGGTTGACGGAGATGATGCATCGTTTGCAGCCGGGTGACCGCGTCGGAATCCGGGGCCCTTTCGGCAATGGATTTGATCTGGAGAAACTCAAAGGCAAAGACGTCCTGATCATTGCCGGGGGGATCGGTTTGGTGCCCCTGCGCTCTTTGATCAATACTGTCATTGCCGACCGGGAAGCTTATGGACGCCTCATCATCTGCTACGGCAGCAAGAGTGATCAAGAGCTGCTCTTTGGGAATGAGCGCAAGATGTGGGATGAGGATCCCTCCATCGAGTTTCATGTCACCGTCGATAGGGGTTCTCCCGATTGGACCGGAAAAATAGGGGTCATCACGACACTCATCCCCGAGCTGGCGCTTGATCTTGAAAGAACGATCGCCTGTATTTGCGGTCCGCCCATCATGTATCGGTTCGTACTCCTCGCCCTCAAATCAAAACGATTCCCGGAAGAGAATATCTATCTGTCGCTGGAGCGGCGGATGAAATGCGGTGTCGGCAAATGCGGCCATTGCCAGATCAATAACTCCTATGTCTGCCAAGACGGCCCAGTTTATCACTATCCGGCTATCAAGGGCCTCAAGGAGGCGCTCTAAAATGTCTAAGAAAGCACGAGTGGCCATCTTCGATTTTACGGGATGTGAAGGGTGCGAGCTGAACCATCTGAACTTCGAGGCTCAGCTGCTGGATATCCTCGAGCATGTCGAGATTGTTGAATGGCGTGAGGCGATGGATGAAAAGGCCGACGGGTACGACATCGCCTTTGTCGAGGGGTCGCTGTCGACACCCGATTGCATCACTCGCATCCACAAGATCCGCCGCAAAGCTAAATTCCTCGTCGCGGTCGGCGCCTGTGCGGTGATCGGCGGCGTCAATGCCATGAAGAATACGCGGCCCAGTGAGGAAATCCGCGAGGAGGTTTATGGGAAAGATAAATACCTCTTCCCAAGCCTTCCGGCGCTTCCCCTGAGCGCGGTGGTCAAGGTTGATTTTAATGTCCGCGGCTGTCCCATGACCCAGATCGAGTTCCTCAAAGTCTTCACGGCTCTGGTGATGGGGAAGATGCCGGTTGAGCCCGATCATTCGGTCTGTGTCGAGTGCAAGCTGAAGGAAAACGAATGCGTTTATGATAAAGGGATGATCTGTCTTGGTCCGGTAACACGGGCTGGATGCGACGCCCACTGTCCGAGCTTCGGCCAGTATTGTTACGGATGCCGGGGACTCGTGTCGGAGCCGAATCTGAAGGCGATGGAAGAGATCCTTGTGAATCATGGGCTCTCGATGGATGAAGCGCATAAACGGCTGCTTCTTTTCAACGCCAATCAGATTGAGGGGGTGACTTCGTGAGTCAAAATCTGGAAATCAAAGTGAAACACCTGACCAGGGTGGAGGGTCACGGCAACATCGTCGTGAACATGCTGGAAGGGGTCCTTGAGAAGGCGCAGCTTGATATTGTTGAAGCGCCACGTTATTTCGAGGCGATGCTGAAGGGCCGGTCCTTCCACGAGGCGGCTATTATCACATCACGGATCTGTGGAATCTGTTCGCTTGGGCATCAAATGACCTCGTTCAAAACGACTGAAGAGGCCTTGGGGCTGGAAATCAGCGAGCAGACCATCGCCCTGCGCAAGATCCTGATCCATGGCGCGACCATTCAATCCAACATCCTGCACTCCCTCTTTCTGGCGGCCCCTGATTTTTTAAAAGTCGGATCGGTTTTCCCGCTGATCGGCACCCATCCCGAAGTAGTCAAGGCGGCGCTAAGGATGAAAGGGCTGGCTAATGATATCAGTTCGGTGATCGCCGGTCGGGCCGTCCATCCGATTTCCTGTGTCCCCGGTGGATTCACAAAACTGCCGGACGCGGCTCAGCTCGCGGAGCTGAAGGGGCGGCTCGAAAAGGAGATGATCCCCGATCTTACCTTTGCGGCGGAAGTGCTGACTTCGTTGGCATCCGAGATCCCCGGCTTCACCCGCGATACCGAGTATATTTCACTGCGCAGCGATGACGATTATGCCCTCTATGACGGCGATATCTGCTCATCCGACACAGGGCGCGTTCCCGACTCGGAATATCGATCGATGACGAATGAATTTATCGTCCCGCATAGCACCGCGAAGCACAGCAGGGCGAATCGCTCGTCATTCATGGTCGGTGCGCTGGCGCGCTGGAACAATAACCATGACCGGCTCTGCCCGGAGGCGATGGCAGTTGCAGAGAAACTTGGGCTGAAGGCGCCTTGCACAAATCCTTTTATGAATACGATCGCCCAGGTTGTCGAGTCGGTGCATTGCGCCATAGATGCCATCCGGCTTATTGACAGTCTCCTCACCAAGGGGATTAAGCCGGAGCTGCCGAACCAGAAGCCGACACGCTACGGTTCGGGTGTGGGAGCGACCGAAGTCCCGCGAGGCATCCTCTACCATGAGTATGCGTATGATCGGCAGGGAAGGATTATGTCGGCGAATTGTGTCATTCCGACGAGCCAGAATTTGGCCAACATTGATGATGACATGAAGAAGATCGTTCCGGAAATATGCGATCGCCCAAAGAAAGAGATAATCCATGGGCTCGAGATGTTGGTTCGCGCTTATGACCCGTGTATCTCCTGCTCCGTCCACATGCTTGATGTCGAGTTTGTGGAATAGGCGGTCCGGTGGAAATCGACATGGTGAAGATCATCGCCGTTGGAAATCCGTATTACGGGGATGACGGGGTTGGCGCCGCGGTCTTGACCCGTATTCGGGAGGAATCCCTCTTCCCGAATGCCGAGTTGATAGATGCGCAAACCGATTCCCTTTCGTTGGTAGAACACTTCACTAACGACGGATTACATGTCATCATTGATGCAGCGAAGATGGGTTTGCCCCCCGGCGGCGTCGCCCGTTTTTTGCCGGATGAAGTCTCCCAGAGGATCCGGTGGGATCGGCTCTCGCTTCACGGGTTTGGTCTGGCGGAGACATTGGAATTGGCCCGGCGGATCGACAAGGTGCCGGAACGTTTGGTGATTATCGGAGTGGAACCCGAGATCGTGGAAATCGATCAAGGGCTCTCAAATAGTGTGGCTGCGGCCATTCCGGAGATTCTGGCGAGTATCGAAGCGGAGGTTCAGTCCTATGAATCGGACCATTCTGATCATTGACGACGACATCGACCTGGTGGAGGTCATCCGGCTGACCCTCGAAGCGGAAGGTTTCGAGGTGATTGATGCGCAGAACGGAGCTCGCGGGATTGAGTTGGCGCGCCAAAAGAATCCTGACATCATTTTGCTGGATGTTATGCTGGAGGATATTGATGAGGGATTCCAGGTGGCCTACGAGCTGCGCAAGGGTGATGACACCAAAGATATCCCTATCCTGATGCTGTCGGCCGTATCCGATCAAACCGGCTACAGTTTCGATAGGGATAAGGACCAAGAGTTTCTTCCTGTGGATGAGTTCATCGAAAAGCCGGTCAGTCCTAAAGCGCTCGTGGACCTTGTGAGGAAACATTTGCCAGCGAATGCATGATGAATGATAAGACGGCCGATACCGAACTGATTGCGGAGGATTCCGCGCAGTTTGTTTCTGCGACCTCTCTTCGCATCCGCACCGATTGGTTTAACCGGATCCGGTGGGGGGTTGGGGCCTGGATTATGGCCCTGGTGCTTTTGGCCGAAGCGGTTTATCACATTCCGCTCCCCTTGCCTCAAATCATCTTAGTACTTGCTGTCTTGCTTCTGCTCAATGTCACCTATGTCATTCGCAATCGCCGCGTTGCTCCAACCGAGTTCAAGGCGGAGATCCGGATGGTCAAGATCGAAATGATTCTGGATCTATTGTTTGTCACTGTTTTATTGAACTTTTCAGGTGGATTGGAGAATCCCTTCTATTTCATTTATGCCCCGCATGTATTGATCGCCAGCTTGCTGTTTAAGGGCCGCGAGATTTATCAGATAACATTTGCCGCCGCCCTCATGTTTACCGGGCTGGTGATCGGTGAATTCACCGGGATCCTGCCCCATTATCAGCTTATGGAAGGGATGACCGCCTCCAGCAGCCTACCGTACATTACGGTGACGTTGGTTGTCTTTTGGCCCGTGCTTTTCGGTATAGCCTATCTCGGCGCCAGGATTATGAGGCATAACCGCTCCATCAAGGATGAGCTGGTCCTGCGCCAGCGGCAGCTCATTGTCGCCGACAAGGCGAAGATCGATTTCTTTCGTTATGTTTCGCACGAGGTGAAAACGCCGATTGTGACAGCGCAAAGTGCGCTTGAGGCAGTCCTTCAGCTTTCCGGCGATGAGCTTCCCGAAAAATCCAGAGATATGCTGCTACGCGCTGTAAAGCGGCTAAATCAGGCGATCAATATTGTTAAAGATCTTTCGGAAATAACAAAAACCAGGATGCATGCCGTTCAGGATGTTAAAGAAATCAATCTCAACGAGATGATCGACCTTCTTTTGCAGAAGCATACGGAGAGGATCACCGAGAAGCAAATCAGGGTTGAAACGCATCTGCCGCAGCCGACGGTTATTCTGCGGGGCAATGAGACGATGATTGAGATGATGATTGGCAATCTCATCAGCAATGCCGTACGGTATAATCGTACGGATGGCCAAATTGATATTACGGTGCGGGATCTCGGCGTCCAGATCGCAATTAGTGTTGCCGATTCGGGAATCGGAATCGCGCCGGAGAACCGGGAACGCGTTTTTGAAGAATTCTACCGCTCACCGGAGGCCAGAGAGATCTCCTCGGCTGGAACCGGTCTGGGGTTGCATATCGTGAAGCAATTTGTGGAACAATTGGGAGGAGCGGTCCAGGTGGAGAGTGAGCAGGGCAAGGGGTCCACTTTTACAATCTATCTGCCGACAACGAAGAAGTTATGACGGATAAAATCGAATGCGGCGGCCTGATTCGACGCGAGGACCTTTGCCTCCTCGAAATCCTGGGATACGATCTGAAAGCATGCGGGAAATTCGATATTTTGGATCTCTTCGGTGATGCGAAGATCCCCATTTCCTATCTTGCCGTCAGCAATGGAGCTGACGGACTGCGGAACATGTCATTGTGCGTCCCCCTGGAACACCTCTATCAATTGCGCAATCTAAGGGAAGGCATCCAGAAAGGGTGCGCCCCCCAGCGACTGAAGACTGTAGAAAACACGATGGTCCTCACCATCTACGGTCCTCATTTCTACGAAAAGGCATCGATTGCCGGCGTTGTCTATGGCGCGCTCCGCCGGGAGGAGATCTATACTCATTCGATCAATTCCTCTGTGAACAGTATCTCTTTTGTCATCAACGCGGATGACTGCCAGCGGACAATCCGCTGCTTGAAAACACGCATCTCCTGGCCGGAATGATCTAATATGTCACTTCAGATTCAATACCTTTCAGATCCTTGAGTTGTATCTCAACATTCACTGAGCCCGGTTCGATCGTGGAAAGGTCGGCCCGTGCAAAGAGATAATCTTGTATGAAGAGAGTCATCCCGCCACAGAGCTTGCACTGGCCAGGCTCCATTTGAACGACATCCGGATGCATCGGGCAAAAATAGATGGAGGTTTCATCGTCAGCCGGTTTTTGCTGTAGCAAGGGGATCACTTCCTTCGTTTTATTCTTATAAATCAAAGTGGCCGTTCCGGTTGATTTTTGTATCATCATCGGGGCCTGTTGGGCCGAGTAAATGAAAACCCGTATCCCATCCTTTGCGAAGAGTGTCTCGAACTGATGATGATCAGTTATGCTGAGCTTTCCACCATGAAGTCCGACACTGTCTGAATGTTCACCCATCTCTCCATCGGCAGATTTCTCGGCCATGGCGTGAGATCCGGCATCATGATGATCCGATAAAGCCATCCCGGTCAAGAAAGCCATAAAAAAAGCAATGCTGAGTACGAGTGTTCTTGGTATGCGCTGCATGAGATTCTCCTTCTGTTAAAATTCTGTTCTTCTCAGCGAACATTATCTACTTGGCAAAAGAGGTGCCAATCGGCGATTTTGGTTGTAACTCATTGGGAGAATAGGAGATAGTGTGATTACTGCCCGGTGATTCGTCGCACCGGCTGTGAATCAGAGGCGCTTATGTGCCAGATTCTGGCCAGCCGACCCCAGAAACTGGCGGTTTTATCCGATAGCCCGGGCGGAGTCTATCAATGACTCTGCGGGGGATCGGCGGGATGGCTTTCTTTATAATTCCGAAGCCACTTCAACCAAGCTTGTATTCCATCGCCCTGCGTTGCTGAAATTTCTATGAATTCCAATGACGGATTGACCTTTAGCGCGGCTTCTTTACATGCTTGTACATTGAAATTCACATACGGAAGCAGATCGATCTTGTTGATCAAGCAGAGGGATGAAACCGCAAACATGGTGGGGTACTTCATCGGTTTGTCATCGCCCTCGGTAACGCTGATAATCACAATCTTGGCCGCCTCGCCCAAATCGAATAAGGCCGGGCAGACGAGATTTCCTACATTTTCGATCATCAAAATAGAGCCGTGGACCGGATTCAGTTCGTGGCAGGCCTTGTGAATCATTTCAGCATTGAGGTGGCAGCCGTGGCCAGTGTTGATTTGTAATACAGGAGCGCCGGTTGCGGCGATTCGCTCGGCATCCCTCAAAGTCTGTTGATCTCCCTCGATCACCGCGACGGCTGGGTCATTCTGAAGGCCGGAGATGGTGCATTCGAGCAATGTTGTCTTGCCGGAACCCGGAGAGGAGACGAGATTCAAGGCAAGGATCTCCTTCGCCTCAAACCAGCCCCGGTTTCTTTGTGCAAGAAGGTTATTCAGCTGGAGGATATCCTGCTCGACGGCCACCTCCCGGCTGCCGGTCGGTGCCTGATGATCATGATCGTGATGACCATGATGGTGATGATCATGATGGTGATGATCGTGATCGTGATGATCGTGATCGTGATGATCGTGATGGTGACCCGGCTTACGGTACGTGACACTGTCGGCCGGCTGACCGCATCCGCAATGATCACACATGTCGCATCCTCCTGAAAAGCTCCTCGTTAGACAATCTGAATCGATCGAACACGCAACTCCCTGCCTTTCCGGATCTCATTGACCGCTTCTCCGCAATCGGGGCAAATCGACACGAAGAAATCGATCGGAAATTCCTTCTCACAATGGCGGCAGAATCCCAGGGCTTGGATCTCGTCAATCACCAACTCGGCTCGATCGGCGGCGGTGCCTTTGCGCGCGACCCGGTAGCAGAACTCCAATGCGGAAATTTCCACGCCGGCCAGCGCGCCGATCTCTATATTGATAGAGCGAATTTCCGCCGCGCCGTGCTCCTGGGCTTCCCTGCCGGCGATGTTGATAATATTTAAAGCTATGGACATCTCGTGCATAGAACCATCCTCGATCGCCGGATCAGCCATAACCTCTTTATCGTATCAGGTTTTGCATGGAGGGTCGACTGGGCACTAGCCTATCTCGTAATGGCCTGTTTATCAACAAAATGTGTTGTTTCGCCGCGAGACGTTCTGTGTTTCGGCAACACCGTATCACTCCCGGCGATGGGCATTTTACCGGCAGCGAAATGAGCGGGTCTTAAGGCCGGTAAAAAAAAGGGGGAGAGCGTCGCCGCTCTCCCCAATAAAAGGCCAATCTTCAAAATTCTAGCGGTCACTGGGCTTGATCGTACCCCAGGTATTAAACTTGATGGGTGTCGGCTGTGTTTCGGGATGGTACTCAATCCGGCCGATGGCGCCACTGCTGCTAAAGGCGACCTTGTCAATATCCATAATGGTGATGTAGTCAATGATGAAGGGAGAATCGAATTCGAAGAGAATCTCTCCACCACCGGCGTCATCATCCGGATCATCCACGCGACCGTCCCCGTTGGCATCAACAATATTCTCGGCAATGATGAGGAGATTGTACAAAGGTTCACAATTCTCGCCCTGCTGACCTTGTTCGCCGCCTTGTCCCTGGCCCGGTCCCGGGGGATCACAGGTTTCATTCGGTGTTCCCAGATCGAAGTCATCACCGGTCGGGTGGCTCGAATCAAAGATGATTAAGGATTGCGGGCCATTGCCATGATTGACGGCGCTCACGATGAAGTCGGGAAAGAAGGTTCCGTCGGCGGGAATGCCATAAGGATGATCACCGAAAATGACCGTTCCGGCGGGAGGATCCCCATAAGATCCAAAATCCTGGACAACAGCTGCGGAAGAAAATGAGAACACGAATACGAAGCTGAAAACCAGGAGAGCAAGTCTAAAAACCCCGCGACCAATAGCTAATGACCTGTCACGGAGGGCGATATGCCCGTTGCGTATGTTGCGCAACGTTGCGCAACATGCTGCAATTGGGTGCATCGTTTGCAACATCATGTTGCGCCAACTCTTCAGAAATCAAACAGGAGTAGGGCTGTAAAGCCATTTATAACAACGTATTGAAAATGAAACTTTCTTTTTTGATGGGTTCTCTACTTTGGCATGCCCATTGCACTACTGGATAGTGTGCAACAAAACACTTACTTCACTTATGAGGGGGGCTGCCGTGAGAGATTTTTTAATTAATATAGCCATCAGACGACCCAAGTGGGTTCTCATCATCACTGCCTTGATCACCCTGGCGTTCTTGGCGCAATTTCCTCGCATCAAGATCGACACCGATCCCGAGAATATGCTGCCGGAGAATGAACAGGTTCGGGTCTTCCACTCTGAAGTGAAGGAGAACTTCAACCTTCGCGATTTCCTCGTCTTGGGAATCGTTCATGAAGCGGGAATGTTTACCCCCGAACGGCTTGCGCGGGTGCAGGAGATGACCAATGAGATCCGCGAGCTGGATGGCGTTATCACCGACGATCTGCTCGCTCCGGCTGACGTCGATGACATAACGGTCGAGGAGGGTGGCATCCTGCGCGTTTCTCCTCTCATGGGAGAAGCGCCTGAGGATCAAGCCGGCGCCGACCTTATACTGGAGCGGATCCGGCAGAATCCCATCCTTCGCGGCAAGCTGGCCAGCGATGACGGACGGGCTATCGCCCTTTTCATTCCTCTTGAAAGTAAAGATATCAGTTTCGAAATCGCCCAGAAAATCACGACGATCGCTAACAATATGGGCGGCGACGAAGAATACTATCTTGCGGGACAGCCGGTGGCTCAGGACACATTCGGCGCGGCGATGTTCAAGCAGATGGCTGTCTCGGCGCCATTAGCCGGCCTTGTTATCTTTTTGTTGATGCTTTTCTTCTTCCGCGAACCGCGTACGGTCGGCACCGCAATGCTGGTGGCCGTTATGTCGGTTATCTGGGGGATGGGTGCTCTGATCGGCACCGGATTTACAGTTCATATTATGAGCTCCATGATCCCCATTTTCCTAATCCCGATCGCGATCCTTCCATCCATTCATATTCTCAGCGACATGTATGACCGCCGCGGCCGCTGCGGAAGCACGGAAGAGGCCGTGCGCCAGTCGCTGACACACCTCTTTAAGCCGATCCTGTTCACGACCATCACGACAATTGTGGGATTCGGCAGCCTTATGCTGACACCGATTCCTCCCGTCCAGATCTTTGGCGGATTTGTCGCGGCCGGCATTCTGGCGGCCTGGTTGATGTCGATGACGTTCCTTCCCGCGCTCGTCATGCTCGAGTCACATCGGGGGAAGGATCCCTTGGTTTGCCACTCGGCGAAAAAGACGGGAATGGCAAATTACCTTCAGACCGTCCGCAGGCTTTCGATGAGAGGCCGTTGGGCCGTGACAGGCGTCTCGGTATTGATTCTCATCTTTTCAATCATCGGCCTCAGTAAGATTCGCGTGAATGACAATCCGGTGCGCTGGTTCAAATCAAATCATCCGCTGAGGGTCGCTGATAGAATTATGAACGAGCATCTTGCCGGAACCTATATAGCCTACCTGGAGCTCGGCGGGGATGAAGAAGGCCGGATTAAGGATCCCGAGGTCATGACCTATATTGAGTCCCTGCAGAAGCACCTCATGGACCATTCTAATGTCGGGGCCACCTCCTCTGTCGCGGATGTCGTCAAGAAAGTTGGTTTTGAACTCGCCTTTGAGGATCCTGAGCAAATGGTGATCCCGGATAGTCGCGAGGCGGTTGCTCAATACCTATTCCTCTACGAGATGAGCGGTGGAAATCCCGACGATCTTTATCATTTCATCACACCCGAAGCCAACAAAGCCATCATCTGGGTGCAGATGCATGAAGGCGATAACAATGCTGTTCAGTCGGTCGTTGAGTCGGCTGAAATCTACATGGCGGCGAATCCCATTCCTGACGGATTAGAGAAGGGTTGGGCCGGTCTTAGTTATGTGAACATTGTGTGGCAGGACAAGATGGTCAAGGGTATGGGCAAGGCGTTGCTGGGAAGCTTCATCACGGTCTTCATCATGATGACGATCCTCTTTCGGTCGCTCATTTGGGGTCTAGTCTCAATGCTGCCCCTCACCGGCACCATCGCCTTTATCTATGGTCTGCTGGGATGGTTCGGCAAGGATTATGACATGCCGGTGGCTGTTCTGAGCTCATTGACGCTTGGGCTCTCCATTGATTTCGCCATCCACTTCATTCAGCGAAGTCGGGAGATACACAAAGAAACAAAGAATTACGAGGAGACAATGATAAGAACATTTGAGGGTACCGGACGGGCGATTTTCCGGAACGTCATGGTTCTGGCCATCGGCTTCGTGCCGATGCTTTTCGCCTCATTAACGCCGTATTTCACGGTGGGTTTATTCTTCTTTCTCATCATGATGGTCAGCGGCCTTGTGACGCTGGTTCTTCTGCCCGCCATCACCGCCCTGAGGCCGTCGCTTTTCTATGCGGCCGCGGCCAAGCAGCGGAAAAGCCGGTTGGCGCCTGCAGCCGCGACGGCTGTTCTGCTCCTTTTCGCCGGGCAGGCTCTCATGCCGCTGATCTCTCCGGTTGAAGCCGCAGAGACCGACGCCGTGGAAATCATGAAGCAGGCTCATATGAATCTTTTCTATGCCGGAGATGATGGTATCGCTGAGGTGAAAATGACTCTGGTCGATAAGAACGGCCGCGAGCGTGAACGTGAGTTTACGATGCTCCGTTGGGATGGCGAAGACGGTGGTGAGCAGCGGTATTATACATACTTTAATAAACCGGCTGATGTCCGCCGGACAACTTTCATGGTGATCAAACAAGTAGATAAGGACGATGACCGCTGGATCTATATCCCGGCCGTCGACCTGGTCCGCCGAATCAGCTCGAATGATAAAAACAGCAGCTTTGTTGGAAGCGACTTCAGCTATGAAGATGTCTCCGGCCGCCATTGGCTGGATGATGCACACGAGTTGACCGGTGAGGGAGAGCTGGACGGAACCCCCGTCTACATCGTCAAGAGCACTCCAAACGACGGCGCCAAGTGGGCCTACCGGATTTCCTACATCGATAGAGAGCGGCGCCTGCCTTTGAAGGAAGAGTACTTTGACAAAAAGGACGAAATGATCCGGCTCTTCACCGCAGATGAAATCAAGGAGATTGACGGATTCTCTACGGTGACAACCCGCACAATGAAGGATCTCAAGCGGGATCACCATACCGTCGTCACCTTCAGCGAGGTTAAATACAACGTCGGTGTCGAGCCGGATATCTTTGCGGAGCGCTATCTGAAGAATCCTCCACGGGAATATATCAAGTAAACACGAAGGGTGTGATAGAACGAATGGCGGAACCAAACATGGGAAGAGAAGGTGAAATCATGAATACAGCAGGCGATCGTATCAGTGATAGAACTCCCCGGGGAAAGTTACTGGGCAAAGTCCTCACCGTTCTGGTCCTGGCCGCCGTTATGATTCCGTCCGCGGGGTGGGGGCAGGAGATCCATGGGTTTATCGAAGGCCTCAATGGTGTGCGCTTGACGGAAGGCGGGGGATTCGATGAGGGCAGCTATACGGCGCGTGAAACACGGTTTCAATTGAGGCTCAATGACTACGGCGATACCGGCGAATATTTCGCCCGTCTCGATTATTTCTTTGATTCTTTCGATGATCGCGGCGGTGATTTGGAGATTCGGGAAGCCTATTTCACCTATACCGGTTTTGGAGCGGTCGATTTCAAAATCGGCCGGCAGATAAC
This sequence comes from Candidatus Eisenbacteria bacterium, assembly GCA_018831195.1. NCBI lineage: Bacteria > Candidatus Eiseniibacteriota > Candidatus Eiseniibacteriota bacterium. The sequence goes on from JAHJDP010000084.1 coordinate 104,669, forward strand.
AACATGGGGGACAGGCGATCTTCTCTTTATCAATGATGTCTTCCCCAAGGATTGGCAAAGCTTCTTCATCGGCCGCGAGGATCAATATCTCAAAGCTCCCATGGATGTCTTCAGAGCCGGAGTCTATAGCGGCCTGTTCGATATCAATGTCATCGCCATGCCGCGATTTGAGCCGGATCGCCTACCGACACCCGACCGGTTGACCTTCTATAATCCCATGAACATGCCGATCATCCCGGTGGAACCTGAAAACAATTTGGATAAGGGCGAAATCGCCATCCGCCTTTCCCGCCAGATCAGCGGCTGGGAAGCGGCTCTGTACGGCTACCGGGGGTATTTCCGCCAACCGGTTGGATTCAACACGACCTCCCAACAGACTTTCTACCCCAGACTGAATGTCTATGGTGCCAGCTTGCGTCGCGGTCTGTTGGGCGGTGTGTTTAATTTAGAGGGCGGCTATTACGACAGCCGGGATGACCAGGACGGAGACAATCCCTTCGTTGAGAACAGTACGCTGCGCGGAATGGCCGGATTCGACCGTCAGCTTATGACGGACCTTCAACTCGGTCTGCAGGGTTATTTCGAGCAGATGCAGAATCACGATCTGTACGCCGGCGGAATTCAGCCGGGGGCCTATGAAAAAGAAGAGCTTCGGCAGCTCTATACGATGCGTCTGACGCGCTGGCTCAAGTATCAGACAATAATGCTGTCATTGTTCACTTTCTACTCGCCTACTGATGAGGATTTCTATGTGAGGGCCAATGCAAGCTACAAGCTCAGCGATCCCATGGAAGTCTCACTGGGGGCGAATCTATTCGGCGGCGAGTACGAGCAAACACTCTTCGGCCAGTTCGAAGATAATGACAATGTCTATCTTAGGCTGCGTTATTCATTTTAAGACAGGCCAGGACCTCAGAACGAGGAAGAATAATGCGAAGGAACAGAGTGCGAATAAAAAGGAGTTGATCCGATGAAAAATCATCAAAGCTCATCCATGGAGATGGTCATCCGCCGCTTTGCTGGTGTCTTTATACTCGCCAGCCTGGCCTTGGGGTGGTGGGTTCATCCCGGCTGGTTTCTCTTCACAGCCTTCGTCGGAGTAAACCTATTCCAAAGCAGTATAACAGGGCTCTGCCCGCTGGAGAGGATGCTTCGCAAGGCCGGCGTTGGGCAAAGCGCTGGGTCGCTGCAGTAGCGGGAATCAGCTTACTTCTTCCGGGGCCGGGGGTTATCCAAAAATGAACGGCAGCTCATCAGCGCCCCCGGTTCCACCCTCTCCTCATCAAGTTTCATCATTCAGCTTCATCTTGGCGCACCCCCTTCCTGATGTTAGATTCCCTAGATGGACGATGTTCCTGGGACTGCCAGCCGGAGCCGCGTAGCCGTTTGGCGAACTGACATGAGAAGCAAGCTGTAATGGAGCTCTGATGGTGCGATACAAGACTCTCGAAGAAATCGCGGGACATTTGGAGAAGAAACGAATTTCTTTCTCTTCACTGATGCCCTGGCGGATCAGCAATATCCTGCTCGTTTCCAGCCTCTATGATTCATTTACTTTTCAGGAAGACGGGAATCTGACGGAGATGCTCTTTTCAGAGTATCTCGATTTGAATCTGAGCTATGCCCCCTCAATCAGCCGGGTCTCTACGGCGGAAGCGGCCCTGGAGAATGTGCGCACCGAGCAGCCCGATCTTATCATCTCAATGCTTCGCGTTGGCGACACCGACATCTTTGAGTTCGGCAAGGCGCTGCGTGAGATCGCCCCGGACCTGCCCCTTGTTCTGCTCGCATATGATACCCGTGAGCTTGCCATGTTAAAGGCTCGTGAACCCATCCCGGGGGTGGATCATATCTTCGTCTGGCAGGGGGATGTTCGTCTCTTTCTCGCCATTATCAAGTGTTATGAAGATGTTATGAATGCTCGCCATGATGCAGAGGTGGCCGGCGTAAAGACGATTATCCTGATTGAAGATAACGCCCGGTTCTATTCGTCGTATCTGCCCCTGCTCTATACCGAGATCATGGAGCAGACGCAGGGACTCATGACGGAAGGCGTCAATCGCATGCAGCGGCTTCTTCGCATGCGGGCGAGACCCAAAATCCTTTGGTCAGCCAGCTACGAAGGGGGATTGGAATCTTACGAAAGATACCGTGATCACATTCTCGGAGTGATTGTTGATGCGAGGTTCCCCAAAAATGGAAAGATCGATCCTTCGGCGGGCCTCCAATTCGCAAAAATGGTTAAAACCCACGATATTCGGACACCCGTGTTGATGCAGTCGAGCGACACGTCGAATAGGGATAAGGCAAGCGCCACCGGTTCAACATTTATCGATAAGAACTCGCCCACTCTGCTTCATGATGTTCAGGAATTCATGAGGAACTATCTTGGGTTCGGGGACTTCATTTTCAGACACCCGGATGAATCGGAAATCATGAGAGCCTCGGATCTCCGGGGCCTCACACGAGGCCTGAAAAGGGTGCCTGATGATTCAATTCTGCATCATGCGCAAAGGAATGACTTTTCAACATGGCTTATGGCGAGAACTGAGTATGATTTGGCCAAGGCTTTGCGTCCCCGCAAGCCGGAAGAATTCAAATCACCGGCCGCGCTTCGCGAGTACCTTGTTCAGACGCTGAGAGATTATCGGGATCAGAGTCGCGCCGGACTTGTCGAGGAGTTTTCCACGGACTCGTTCGAGGCCGAGGAGGGTTTCACCAAGATCGGCTCGGGATCGCTTGGCGGCAAGGGCCGGGGTTTGGCATTCTTGAATTCATTGTTAAAGGATTATGATATTGAGGATCGGTTTGCCGGTATCAAGATTTCGGTTCCCCCATCAACGGTGTTGGCCACTGGCGTCTTTGACAAATTTATGGAGGAGTCCAACCTCACGCAGCTTGCCCTCAATGAAAGCGATGACGATAAAATACGCGAGGCTTTTCTCAAAGCCAGGCTCCCTGAGAAAACCTCGCAGGCGCTCCGGGCTTACCTGCAGGAAGTGACCTACCCTTTAGCGGTCCGGTCCTCCAGTCTTCTAGAGGATGCTTCCTATCAACCGTTTGCCGGAATCTTTCAGACTTTCATGCTGCCTAACAATAATGAAGATATCGAAATCCGGTTGGATGAACTTTGCAGGGCTATTCGTCTTGTTTATGCATCGACCTACTATAACGATTCCAAGAGCTATATCGAATCGACTCCGAATCGACTCGAAGAAGAAAAGATGGCTGTTGTAATTCAACAGATTGTTGGAAGACAACATGATCATTATGTCTACCCGAATTTCGCCGGCGTCGCTCGCTCATATGATTATTACCCCATGGAAGGGATGAAAGCGGAGGATGGTGTCGCCTCCATCGCTCTCGGCCTTGGCAGTATGGTGGTCGATGGGGGAATGGCTGTGCGCTTTTCCCCTTCTCAACCGCAAAGGTTGTATCAGTTTTCTTCGACAAAGGATTATTTGAAAAATTCCCAGCGTGAATTCTATGGATTGGATCTTCAAAGACCAGGCCCTACGGGGTCGGCGGATGAACCCGTCAAAAGCAATCTGGTGCTACTCGATCTTGGCACGGCGCTTAAACACGGGACATTGGATGCGGTGGGATCCGTCTACTCACCGCAGAATGACAAGATATATGAAGGTGTTCATCGGAAGGGTATTAGTCTGGTTTCAATGGCGGGAGTCTTGACAGGGACTCATTTCCCTTTACCTGAGGTCCTTCGGTTTATTCTGGATGTCGGCGTCGCCGGATTTTCATGTCATGTAGAGATGGAATTTGCCGTGACGCTGCATCCTTCCAAAGAAGAGCCTCATGAATTCGCCTGTCTGCAGATCCGGCCGTTGGTTTTCAGCACGGTGTCCGAAGCGATAAATATCGGGGAAACACCAAAGGATCAAATTATCTGCATGTCGGGAAGCGCCCTTGGCCACGGCCGGTTCACTGGAATCCGCGATATCATATATATTCGCGATGAGGATTTCGATCGGAGCCAAACCAAAGAGATCGCCAATGAGGTGGGACTGCTCAACCGGCAATTGAGACAGGCGGGGCGTCCATACCTGCTGATCGGTCCGGGCCGTTGGGGTAGCGCCGATCCCTGGCTGGGTATCCCCGTTACATGGTCGCAGATTTCGGGTGTTCGCTGCATTGTAGAATCGGAGATGAAAGATATCCAAATTGCTCCTTCTCAGGGAACGCATTTCTTTCAGAATATAACTTCGTTTGGAATAGGCTATTTCACCATGAACTCCCAAGATCCTATATCATTTATCAATCAGACTTGGCTAAACGAGCAACCGGCGGCGTGGGAGACGGAAACAATCCGTCACATTGCCTTTTCCGAATCATTTGAAATTGTCGTTGATAGCCGGAGCGGAAAGGGCGCCGTTTTCCAGCCGGGATGGTCACTGACACGGGAAAGTGGAAGCTCCTCGAGCTGAATCTGATTCAAACCAATACCAGCGCCTGCCGAGGCCGGGTAAAGCCACATCGCGGGCAGGATCCGTTATCAGCTGTACAATGGCTCAAAGGTTCTGGAGGAATCTCATGAAATTGTCTGCTTGTCTGATCTGGTTCTTTGCTCCGAGTCTGGTTTGGGCGCTACAGGTCACTACTTAGCGTCAATGATGGCCATGAATCAATAGATCCCGTTTTTTGCAAGTAATCTCTCCTCAAAACGTGTATCCTCCCTAAGAAGTTTATCCGCAAAATCACAGCGCGCCGGTATGATTTGCAGGCGCAAAAACATATGACATCGAGAGGAATTGGTCATGAACCTCCACAAATGGTTGATCGCATCGATCACGCTCATTTTCATCCTTCTTGGTCTCGGTTGTAACGACGATGACAAGCCGTCCGGACCGGGCGACGCCATCGCTCCCTCGGCCGTGAACGATCTAGCCGCATCTGATGCAACCGAAAACAGTATCCAGCTCACCTGGACCGCGACGGGCGATGACAATACGAGCGGTACAGCAAGCGACTACGACATCCGCTTTGCCACCGCGGACATCACGGTGGCGAATTGGTCGAACGCAACAAAAGCGGCCGGCGAGCCGAATCCGGCCGCAGCAGGAACGCCGCAGACCTTCACCGTTACGAACCTTCGCGGAGGAACAGAGTACTTCTTTGCCCTGAAGGTTGCGGACGAGGAGCCGAATTGGTCCGACCTCTCCAACACGGCGGTAGACACAACCCTCCCGAGTAGTTTGATGTTGGTCGCTTCCTCTGGCGGAAAGTACGCCATCATCGATCCCGTGACCGGTGAGGATTCGGTGATTGTTGAGCCAAACGGCACGTATGATGGAAACGGGGATTATTGGGCATTCGGGTATGGTTGCCGCCGGGTTTACTTCATGGCTAAACCGGCGGGAAGCGGCACCAAGGCGATCTTCGGGTGCGATGCCTTCGATGGAGTCAATGTGGAGAGGCTCACTGACGCCGCACAGATGAATGTGGAGCATCTCGACGGCTCGCCGGCGGAAGAGAAGATTGTCTTCCAGGCGTGGGGGGGTGCGGAATCGAACTACCCTGGTCGGAATATCTTCGTCATCAATGAGAGTGGCAGCGGTCTCACCCAGCTCACCCACAGCGGGGAAGCGATGGAAGAGCCAGACGGCACCGACGTCACCATTGATGGGGGTTATATGCCGATCTGGTCACCGGACGGAACGAAGATCGCCTTCTTCGCGAGGTCGCTCACCAGGAGCAAGGCGCTGCACTATGATTGGGTTGTGATGGATGCGGACGGGAACAACAAGGAAGTGGTAAATGTCTACAATGGCTTCTCCGACATCCGACGCGGTGGTTGGTCCCAGGACGGCGAGTTCCTCTTTATAAATCAACTGGAAGGAGCCGATTGGAGTATCTACGCCCTTCATATCGACTCGCGGATCGAGACTGAGATCACCGCCGCGCTAGGCCTTTCTCCGGCGGCGCCGTATTGGATCGCGCCGTCTCCTCTGGACGACGAGATCGCCTTTGATCGTTTTATGGCGAGCGCGACGTCGCTCTACAAGGCGGACTACACCGTCACCGGCACCAGCGTCTCCGTCTCTAACTCGCGGGAGGTCGCTCATTCGAACCAGTATGGCGTTCTCTCCTATGACGAGCCGGATTGGGCTCCCTTCTATCCGGAGAACTGATTCCGATCTCAACCATCGTCGTAAGGCGCTCCGTCCGGACCTCCGGACGGGGCAAGGCGACATGTTATGTTAGATCGAATTAAACAAAAAAAGCGGCGGGGAGGATTTTCATCCTCCCCGCTTGCTACTTCTTCGCCTCGGCATCACTCCGGCCGGGATTCCATTCATCTGAACAGAAATCGTTCAGTGACGCAGCTCTCTTACACAACACCCTGATCCAGCATCGTGTCGGCGACCTTGAGGAAGCCGGCGATGTTGGCGCCGTTCACGTAGTTGCCGGGAGTTCCGAATTCAGCGGAGGCGGCGACGCACGCGGCGTGGATGTTCTTCATGATGCCTTGGAGGCGCTTGTCGACTTCCTCGCGCGTCCAGCTCAACCGCAGGCTGTTCTGGCTCATCTCGAGCCCGGATACCGCGACGCCACCCGCGTTGGCGGCTTTGCCGGGACCGTAGAGGATCTTGGCTTCGATGAAGTGCTCGACCCCACCAGGAACTGTCGGCATATTCGCACCCTCGGAGACAACGTAGACGCCGTTCTTGAGCAGGTTCGCGGCATCCTTTTCGTTAATCTCGTTCTGGGTCGCGCTGGGGAATGCGCAATCAGCCTTGTGGTTCCAAAGCGGATCGCAATCCCGATTGGGATCGGTCGGGGTGTAGACGACATTGGGAAACTTATCGGCGTACTCTTTGATCCGGCCACGCCGGTTGTTCTTGAGATCCATGGCAAAGGCGAGTTTCTCGCGAGTGAAACCGGCTTCGTCATAAATGCAGCCGCTGGAGTCGGACATGGTGACGACCTTGGCGCCCATATCCAGGAGTTTCTGTATTGTATACTGGGAAACATTTCCGCTGCCGGAGACGAGGCAGGTCTTGCCTTCGAGTGTCTGGCCGCGCGTGCTGAGCATCTCAGCGGCGAAATAGACCGAGCCATAACCGGTGGCTTCCGGACGAATGAGGCTGCCGCCCCAGTTGAGGCCCTTGCCGGTCAAAACGCCCACAAACTCGTTCCGGAGCCTTTTGTACTGACCGAAGAGGAAACCGATTTCACGGCCGCCGACGCCGATGTCGCCCGCGGGAACATCCGTGTTGGCTCCGATGTGCCGGAACAATTCCGACATGAAGCTCTGGGTGAATCTCATAACCTCGAGATCAGATTTGCCCTTGGGATCAAAATCGGAGCCGCCCTTACCGCCGCCCATGGGTAGCGTTGTGAGGCTGTTCTTGAGGACCTGCTCGAAGGCCAAGAACTTAAGGATTCCAAGATTGACGCTGGGGTGGAAGCGGAGGCCGCCCTTATAGGGGCCGATCGCGCTGTTCATCTCAATGCGGAATCCGCGATTGACCTGAACCTCACCTTTATCATCAACCCAGGGTACCCGGAACAGAATTACCCGCTCAGGCTCGCAGATCCGCTCAAAAATCTTCGCCTTGCGGTATTCGGGCCGTTTCTCGAGGACGGGCCACACCGACTCCGTGACCTCTTCAACAGCCTGGTGGAATTCCGGCTCCGCCGGGTTCTTTGCTTTGATTGCCGCCATGAAGTCAGCGATTGATTTCGACATGTTGGTTTTCCTCCTGCCTAGCTAGGTTACTTCGCGAAGAGACACAATCCGGATTGTATACACAGTGGACCTCCATCGCCAAGATGCATTTTATTAGATCTTTGAACTTATATCTTCGCTGGGGATCGGGAAAGGCAGAGGGCAGAATGAAGAAGACGGACAATGTAACTCTTTGTAATTGTTAGAGTTATAATCGTCGAATCGATAAGATGCAGTAGAGAAGGAGGCATTTTATGCGCAAGCCCGGCCCACCGCCCGATGGGAAGAATCCATTGGACCCCTCTGTTGCCCGGTCAGGGCATCCACGCTAGAATCAGATCCAGATTTGAAAATCCCGGCAGTCTCCCGGATTTTATCAGAAGCGAACCGGATGGTCCCCGCCGCGCAGAGAGAAAATGAGCGTATCTTATCTTATGGTCTTCTGTCTGCTTTTGGATTTCACTCCTCGAGAATGCTCGGAAAAAGAAAAATGGAGCGCGGAATGAGTCTCTATTTGGATAATGCGGCGACATCCTGGCCGAAACCCCCCGGGGTCATTCAGGCCATGGTGCGGTTTATGGAGGATATCGGCGCCAACCCAGGCCGAGCAGGGCACCGCCGGGCCATTGAGGCGGGACGCATCGTCAATGCGGCCAGAGAGGTGCTGGCTGAATTCTTTGGCGCCAAGGATCCACTGCGTGTCGTCTTCGGTTCCAACGGAACGGAAGCCCTGAATCTGGCCATCTGCGGATTGTTAAACCCGGGTGACCATGTCATCACCAGTTCCGTGGAGCACAACTCGGTCATGCGGCCTCTCCGGGCGCTGGGCGGCGTCACAGTCGATGTCGTTCAATGCGCGCCCGACGGCACATTGGATCCGCAGGATGTTGAAAGAGCCATCCGTCCTGAAACGCGATTAATTATTCTAAATCACGCCTCAAATGTCATGGGAACGGTTCTTCCTGTCGCAGAGGTCGGTGGGATCGCCCGGCGGCATGATCTCCTCTTTCTTCTCGATTCCGCCGCGGGCGCGGGAACCCTGCCGATCAATATGGAAACCGACGCCATTGATCTTCTGGCCTTCACCGGACACAAATCGCTTCTCGGCCCGATGGGAACCGGAGGATTGGTGTTGGGTGACCGGGTGGATGTCAGGCGCATGCAACCGATTAAAAGGGGCGGAACCGGCAGCCTATCGGAAAAGGAGATCCAGCCGGAATTCGTCCCGGATATTTTCGAAAGCGGAACGTTGAATGTCGGGGGCCTGGCCGGTCTCGAGGCGGGTGTTCGCTGGATCATGGAGCGGGGCCTTTCTTCACTGCGGGAAGGCACGCGATCGATTGTGCAGAAATTCATCGACGGGCTCTGCTCGATACCCGCTGTGACGGTCTACGGGACACGCGACGCCGCCCGGCAATCATCCGCCATATCCTTTAACATTTTAGGCAAGCCCTGTTCAGAGGTGGGACTGCGCCTTGATGAGGAATTTGGGATCTGTTGCCGCGTGGGGCTGCATTGCTCCCCTGCGGCGCACCGGACAATCGGCACCTTTCCAGAGGGTGCCGTGCGTTTTGCGCCCAGCCACTTTACGACCGAAGAAGAAGTGGGCGCCGCATTGAAGGCTGTCGAGCGATTGGCGCAGGAATGACATTGAACGGTTGCGGTGTCGGAAGGATTAGAGGAAGAGAGCGCGGAACTCATGACGGATGCTGATTATGCGGTCGTTCTTTTTCACTCCAGCAGCCATGCGCTGCGAGCCGAAAAATTCCTTGTAGAAGCTGGATTTATCTGCAAATTGATTCCCGTGCCGCGCCAGCTCAGTTCCGACTGCGGTGTTTGTCTCAGAATACCCGGGCGAGAGAGTGAATCGGTTCGTGAGACACTCGAAAAATTAAATGTTGAATATGCGGACCTCTGCGCTATCGAATCTTAATCCACAGTTTTGATGTGTGCCTGGAGCCTTGCTGGAGATCAATGAAGTAGGCGCCTGATGGGAGGTTTCCGCCGGAATGATCGGTTCCATCCCAGCCCACCGAATAGTGACCGGGTCTTTGGAATTCATCAACGAGTGTTTTAAGGCAACGGCCGGATGGCGCGATGATGCGCAGCTTAATCCTTGATAAACTCGTCAAATTGTATTCAACGGTGGCCTTCTCCCCGCGCATCGGATTGGGACGCATTTGAAGTGTGTTGGAGGAAATGACCGGCGGGTCCGGGGGTTCGATACCGGAAGTTGTCCGGGAAAAATCGATTGATAGGGCATAATGATCCGAAGCGATATGGCCCAGGCTGTCATTCACCGTTTCAGCCGCTTCCAGATTCCACATTCCGCCCGGTGATTTGAGGATGAAATCGACCCTCTGCACGGGCCATAACCCGTAGAACCCCTCCGTGCCCTGGGTGTACCCCAATTCCAGCGGATGCAATGTGCGGAAGGCGTCTTCGTAGCCCAAGTTTAACAACGCTTCCATCGGCTCCCAGCCCTTGATTTCCGGCGGCTGGGCGCCCCAATCATACCAGGGCGGCGTCGGGCTCCCGGGTTCGGTATCGACCGGGGAATAGCTGTTAAAATCTCCGCCGATCCAAATCGTTTCGCCGGCGGGGATTGATTCAAGGATGGAAACAAGGGCCCGGCTTTCCGTCTCGCGATCCAGCCGGTTATCGCCGGGTTTAAAATGGACGCCGATCAGGTGAACTGTCTCATTATATATTTCAATAGTGGCATGGATAAAGACATGGTAGATGGGGATGACTTCCTCTCCCGTATCGACCACGTTATAGAATTCGAAATCGTTGATCGGAAACCGGCTTAGAACGGCGACATGGAATCCCGATCCGGCGGTTCCGATCCGTCCTTCATAAGGAAGCTGATCTGGAAACGCCGTGTTGAGTGAATCAACAACGGCGGCGAGGACGCCGTCCTCCTGCTCCGTCCAGCCGACGGCTTCTTCAATCAGCAGGATGTCGGGGTTGCGGCTCTTGATGACTCCCAGCCACTCATAATTCCGGCCTTCAACAGGATCGTGATCAAAGCCGCCCCAATAAATGTTATAGGTCATAAGCCTGAAGGAATGGATTGTTGCGGATGAAGGGATGGAGAGAGCCATAAGAACGAATGCAAGCAGCAAGATCATGTAAAAGGATGGAATGCCGGAGAACCCGGCCGTGTTGCGGGTCGGCGGTGGAAGCGAATGTGGTTTTTTAAACAATGTCATAAATAATTATCAACGCAGGATGAGCACCGGGGCGACCGTTTGCTTACCCGTTACATCATCCATAGAGGACAAGACGCGGATCCAATAGTGGCCGCTGGGTACAAGGCGCCCTGCTTCATCGCGCCCATCCCAGATGAACAAGTTGGTGCCAGTTCTATGGATGGACGATCCGGAGGCTCCTTGATTGTGATTCGTGGCGATCCGGCGTCCCAGGACGTTGACGACTTCAATGCGCGTTGGTTCGGCATTTGGAGGAAGCAGGCGGAACCAGACTTGATCATTGGCGGGATTCGGCCATACTTTCAAATGTGTTCGAACAGGTAATTCGATCGCATCGTCATCGGTCTCATCATCCACTTCAGCGGGTGTAGCTATCATGATAATCTTCACTGTATCCTGAATGGAATAGGTCTGGTTATTACCGCGGTCGATGGCGACGACACGAACCCAGAGAGGGTATCCCGGCATCGAGTTGATTCTGATCTCTTGTTCCGTCTCCATTGTCGGAAGCATGGGAAAGGCTTTCTCAAAAAGGCTGTCCGAAGCGACTTCGACACGATAGGTGATCTGGTCAAAGGGTTCGAAATCGGTACTCTCTTCCCATTTGAAGAGTTGGGGGTAATTTGTCCAAAGGGTGTCTCCCTCGACCGGCTTTAATAGATTGAAGGGCTCCGAAGGGATAACAAAAGGCTCCCGATAGTACTCACGGCCAAGCTCCAGCTGTTGCAAAACGTGAAATCGATCGGAGGGGTTCGCCCAATTGTCCCGAGTGTCCACAAATGTTTCAATATCGTTGATCCAATCGAGGAAATGGGCGGCACTTTCACGGCTGCGCACAGGTATTGTATCCAATTCCACATAGACCGCTCCCGTGTGCGCGAAAAGATTGGGTGCCGCCGCATGCCGCAGAGAGGTCACGCCATCGACGCGCAGGGCGAGCCATGAGCTTTCCTGAAGCGGAATTTGAACTGTCGTGTCGACGATTGTTTCCCCGAAGTGCGTCTCAACCGGGATCTCGACTTCTATGTCGCCGTTTCGAATGATACGAACGAATTGGATCGGCAGGATTGATTCGACCCGCAGGCTGACATCGACCAGTGTGTCGGGATGGCAGAGTTTCAGCTCACCGCCGGAACCCACGCCGTTGACAGAGAATTCGGGGATGAGGGGGTAGTTGGTGACAAAGGATCTTCCCTGTTTCAGCGCGCTGACCCATTTCGACGGATCGTGATCTTCCGGGGGAACCTCCCTGACATAAACCTTGTAACCGCCGATCGGGTAACTCCAGTACATATTCGTGACGCCATCCGTTCCGGCGGAGGGCGGTACCTTCAAGCCGCAGTTCAGAAGATGATACCAATCATCAAGGTAAACGAAGGGATCATTGGAATAGGCGGCGATATCCAAATGGTCGAGATGTCCCAATGCGGCCATGACCGGAAGCTCGCGTCCCAGGCCATTTGTCGGCCACCCGCCGGTATCATCGAAGAAACCCGAGCCGTTGTGGGGATGAAGAAGACCCATCGATTCGTCCCACTGAGGATCCCATTGCTCATGGATATCTTCCAAGGTTGGAAAAGCCGGTTCGGGCAGCCAGCAACAGGAGACGCCAAAGATCTCCTTGAGACCCAGTAACGCCACATGGCCCAAGGCATTGTTTCTGTACTCGACGGTAAAATAAATTGAAGCTTCGGGGGTGCTGACCGCGTGTTCTGTTCCGGTGAACTGGTATTCCTGATCAAGACACCATGTTTGCTGTAGATCTTCGCAGTGGGCGATGAAGTGCAATTCCTCGGGAGAGACGTCATAATCAAGTGGAGGATGCTTGACATGGGTTTGTATATCGCCCGAGAACCATCCCTGGCTGCGCATATCGAAGATCTTTTCTAATGATATGACAAAGCTGGTATCAGATTGTACATTCGGCACGATCTGCATCGGCCGCCACTCGAATCCACGTCCGACGACGATGTTGGTGGGGCCTTTGGGGACAAAGATTTCGAATGTTCCCTCTGTGTAAAAGTAGCCGCCCAGGGGGCCGTGAGCCATCAGTGTTGAATCAAAGACGCCTGGAAAGGCGTGGTTATGAGAATCAAGAACATGAACCCTCGCAGGGATTAATTCTCGGTTGGCGTCTTGAACCTGAACATAGACATAAACGGAATCGGCGGCATAAAGGATGGATGGCGGGAGAAGTGTCAGACATATTCCCAGCCACAAACAAAAGAATGAAAATCGAGCAATCAGGTGCTTATCCAAAATGTCATACCTCATTCTCGCGGCCCGATGTCATACCCCAGTTGCCATTCTATTCGCAGGAAATGTCGGTTGGCGCATACAGATCGCACACAGAAGATTAGTATACACTAAAATAGTAGCTTAGTCAAATAGAGCGAACGGTTTACGGGTCAGCTGATGGGGCGGGGGTGGGGCTTTCAACCCAGGGATGGATCCTCTTTTATCACACAGACTTCCCGTCCGGCGCGGTGAAGCTTCGAAGCGGCCCATGCTGCCTTTCTTCCGGTTAGAGCGACCGGTCCCTCATCGGGGGGCGGGGTTTTCCCGGCATGAACCGGGGTATAATCTGATGGACTGGCCCCAAGAACCGGAATCATGGGGCATCCGGGTTCCCAATCGTTGATATCGATGAACTTCCAGGAAGTCAGTACCGAATGAATCAGATCGGGGGGGAGGGCCCCATGAGCATTGTTCAACTCCCACCGGCGGGCCGCAACCGCCACAGGGCCATCCGACAGGTCGCAGACCTCCTTCGCGCGGGCCGAGAGGTTGTGGGTCCCCACGAGCCGGGATCTATTGATAATTTCAATCTTTGAAAAACCGGAAAGGGGGCGGAGGATTGTTGTTGTACAATGACAGTCGATCGCGGCGAGGTGGGCTATCGTCTGGCTTGAGACCTGTCCCACCGATTCTCCCGTCACGAGAACGAGGTGCCCAAACGACTTTAACACCAGTTCGGCGACAGCGACCATAAACTGCTTCAAAACAACCTGCCGCAGGCTCGAATCGACATACTTGAGCAGGGCTTCCTTGACCGGCTGGAAATCGATCCTGTGATAAAAGGACTGGTTTCCGTGTCCCCAGCGTTTGACCAACTCATAGGTCACGGCGGTGGCGTGCTCGCTTTGAGCGCAATCGAGGGAGAAGTGGAGAAAATCCATCGGTACACCGCGGCGCATGATCATCCAGGCGGCGACCGCTGAATCGAATCCGCCGGAAATCAGGGTCAAGGCGCGGCCTTGCACACCGAGGGGCAATCCGTCCGGGCCCTCCAGCGTTTCTTCCACCAGGGATGTTTGATCTCCCTGCACATAGACTTGCACCGTCACCTGCGGATGGATCAGATCGACGCCGGCGGCATACGGAAAAAGATGGGATCCAATAAGACGCTCAGCATCAAGGGATGTCCATGCGTGCCCTCCCCGTCGACGAACGCGGACGGCGAAGGTTTTGCCCACGACACGGTCGCGGGACGCCTCTGCGACGGCTACAGACATCTCCTCAAGAGGGGCGTTACTGACAGGGCGGATTTTCTCAACGCGTTGAACCCCAAAGGTTTCGGATGCAATAAGCGCCGCCTGATCCAGATCCTCGCCCCTGATGACGATCCGGTTCCAGGTTCTGCTCAATTGGGCGCCCGGAGCCTCCTCACACAACCGCGATTTGAGATTTTCCGCCAAGATCCGGATGAATCGGTGCCGTGTTCGGGGGGATTTAATATGAATCTCAGAGGACAGTGTCAGAAGAATCATCGGTGCCGCGCCTCTCCCTGCCTAGTGAACCTGGATGACGATATAGATCACCATAGCGAGTCCGATGGCGATTTTAAATGAGGAGGCCATGACCTTTCCCACAAAGGCGCCCGCGCCGGCCCGGATCCCCTTCTCTTTGCCCGAGCCCCTTCCCAGTTCGAGAAGGATGGCGCCGATGGCGGTCCCGAGGAAGGAGCCGATGAGGGTGCCGACAATGGGTAGGGCGATGGTGCCCAGGGTGGCGCCGATCGCCCCCCCCAGAATCGCGCCGCCCCATCCGCCCAGGAAGGCCCCTGACATGCCCCAGCCCGTCGCGCCGTACTTCTTGGCCATGAGAGAAGACAGAAACGATTCCACGATCTCGCCCACGATAACCCCAATGGTCATAATGAGTAACGCCAGCCAGCCGATCATTTGAAACTTGCTGATCAACGCCACGATCAGAGCGGCGCCGAGAATGATGAAGTTTCCCGAGAGGCCGAGGGGGATGGCCAGGAGCCCGGCCAGCAGGATGAGATCAAGAAGGATCATCCCGGCGATTTTTGGAAGGAGAAGCCAATTCATGGGAGTTCGATCATTATCGAATCCGGCTTGCGTCTGCGACCGCAGACAGGATCAGCCTCATGAATACCGTTTCGAGTGGGCGCAGCTTGCCGGCGACATCGGCGCTGCTCCGTTCTTGCCCTTTGAAATAGAGGGAGCCGAGATCTGCCGTTCAGAATCAAGGGCGCCGCAACGGGGGCACCGGATCGCATCATCAGACGTTGCAATGGGAACCATCTCTTCAAAGATGTTGTCGCACTTGCGGCATTTATAATCATAGAAGGGCATCCTGACAACTCCTTATACAAAAGACAAAGATCATACAAAAACCGTCCAACGGAGACCGTCGTACAGAAACAGGGGCCCGGCATTCCCCAGGGAAGGGGCCGTTTTTTGGCGGCCCCAGCAGTTCATTATACCTTTGCGAGGGAAAAAGTTTCAAGGTAGATTCTGTTTACAGGGTGCTGCCCATACCTTCGGTCAGGACTTCATGATACGATATCCGTGCTTGGTAACTCTATGGACGATACCAAGTCGCGAATTTGGCTACAGGCCGGACTTTCGGTTCGGCCTGGGATTCGGTTGCCGCCTTGGCTGCCATGAAATGGAGCTTTTTATGCGCCGATTGCAGTGGGTCCTTATTTTGGTGCTTGCCCCCGTTTTCATTCCCGGTGGCGTCCTGGCCGATGAGGTTCCACTTCCCGCGACGCCCGACTGGCAGGCCGATCTGGAGCGCGCTGTCGGGGGGATGGCCTGGATCGATGCCAACAATGACGGATGGCAGGATCTCGCCGTCGGCTGCTACTGGGCCAACGCCTATCCGCCGATCATCGACTATTACAATTACATCTATATGAATCTCGGCGGAACACTGGAAACGACGCCCTCCTGGATGACGACGGCGGAGCGGCACACGACCGATCTCTATGTCATCGATATCAACAATGATGATTATGACGACCTCTTTGTCGCCAATGGCGGCGAATCGCTGCAACCCAGCGTCATCTATTTCGGTTCAGCCGGCGGATTGTCCAACAGCCCCGGATGGTTCAGTGCCGACGCCACCTGGACGATCGGCTGCGATTTCGGCGATGTGGATGGGGATGGGGATCTCGATCTGGCCACGGCGAATCAAGGCAACTCGGCCGATCCCACCCGCCCGGTTTATATCTTCGCCAATACCGGCGGCGCGCTCTCGACGACGCCGACCTGGGCCAGCAATGATCTCGGTATCTCCAACAGCGTTCATTTCGGTGACGCCGACGGCGATGACAACCTCGATCTGGCCGTTTCCAAATGGGTCAACTGGCCGACCGGCGTCTATTACAATACCGGCGGCGGTCTGAATGCGACCCAGGGGTGGTCGACCGGCGAGCCGAATCGCTCGGATAAGGGGATCGGCTGGGCCGATGTCGACGGCGACGGCGTTCTGGAACTGGCCGTGGGCGGCAACAGCGCTCCCTGCCAGCTCTTTGAAAATCCAGGCACCGGTCCCGTCACACCGGCCGTGTGGGAATCGGCCGACAGCTATCACGGCTGCCAGGAGCTTTTCTGGTGCGATATCGATGAAGATAACGACCCCGACCTGTTCACGGTCAATTTCGGGAACGGACACGCGCGGGTCTACTTGAACAATGAGGGCGTGCTCTCGACGACGGCCGATTGGACCTATGATTGTTCGTCCAGCGCAACGGCGATCGCCGTGGGGGATATGAACCGCGACGGTCATCTCGATCTTGCCGTCGCCACCGCCCGCCAGCCGGTGATGGTTTTTCTGAATACGTTGCCGTCGTCATCAACACCCGGCGTGAATACGGATCTCTTCTCAACACGATTGATCATTTCACCGCAACCGTCGCGCGGCTCGGTTTCACTGCGCCGTCCCGGTCTCCCCTTGACGGATCCCGGACAGGTCGTGATCTATCGCGCCGACGGCCGTGAAGTTGTCACATTGCCCCTTTCCGGCGGCCGATCTGAGATCCAATGGGACGGCCTTGACGCCCGCGGTCTCCGCGTCGGCAGCGGGGTCTATCTTGTGAAATGGATTCAGGCCCATCAGGCGACAGCGGGTCGGATATTGATGTTGAAGTGATTGGCGCCGAAAGTAATGATCTAGACAGCGGTGAATTCGACTCATATTTTGGAGCTTCGCGATGACTCAATTATTATATCGTGTTTTATGGATGGGGCTGATGCTCTCGATCCCATTATTTATTGCCGGTTGCAGCGAAGAAGATAACCCGGAAGTGCCCGAACTGCAGTTGGGTACGATTGTCATGGACCCCTCGCCGGACGGCCTCAACGCCCCTTGGGCTCTGACAGGGCCCGGTGGCTACAATGCAAGTGGCGCGGGCGATTCGACAGTGGCTGACCTGGCGTTGGGTGACTATACAATATCGTGGGGCGCGGTTGAGCGTTGGATCAGACCTTTCGGCGAAACACAAACATTGATGTCGGATTCAACATTGACATTCATTGGCGCTTATATTGAAAACACCGGCACGATTATCATGGACCCCTCGCCCGACGACCTCGATGCGCCATGGACGCTCACCGGGCCCGGCGGTTACAGCGAGAACGGCGCCGGCGACGAGATATTGAATGATCTGCCGCCGGGTGATTATACAGTCTCCTGGAATACCGTTTCCGGATGGAATATCCCCTCGGATGAGACGCGAACGCTGGCGGCGGAGGATACCACGATATTCCGGGTCGCCTATATCGCGGATTCAGGCGTTTCAGGAGACTTTGTGCTCATTTCCGCCGGTGTCTTCACCATGGGCAGCCCCGCCGACGAACCGGGACGGGACGACGATGAAACAGAACACCCTGTTACTTTGACCCGGGGGTTCTACATATCAAAGTATGAAGTGACGGAGCAATGGTGGGACGATGTCATGGGAACGGGCTCCTCGACCTCAGCGCTGCCGAAGAATGATCTAAGCTGGGACGACGCCGTGGCCTTTTGCAACGCGCTTTCGAATGCGGAGGGCTTGACGGCGGTCTATACCATCAATGGTTCCAATGGATATGTGACATGGAATCAAACGGCAAACGGCTACCGTTTACCGACAGATGCGGAGTGGGAATACGCGTGCCGGGCCGGCAGCGCGACCCCCTTTGCGAACGGCCGGATCAACAATACAAATTGTAATGATACAGTACTCAATGAGATCGGCTGGTACTGCGGCAACTCCAATCTCAGTCGTCATGATGTTGGACAACTGATTCCCAATGCGTGGGGTCTTTATGACATGCACGGCAATTTATGGGAGTGGTGTTATGACGGCTACATCAGCGATTATGAAATTCTAGCGGAGCAGGATCCTGTATTCCTTGATGAGTCGAACGGCCATAGGGTCATTCGGGGAGGCGATTGGAGATACAATTCGAGGAATTGCCGATCCGCCAGCCGGCACAGCAGCAGCCCGATATTTTCGGACGAAGGGACCGGCTTGCGGCCCGTGAGATCGGGTGACTGATACCGCCCGGCAACATCAGCTCCCCATCGCCCCTTCGGCCCGCTCTAACAAAGCCTCCATCCCCGCGAGGATCTTTTGCTGCGTGGGGGATTGGATTTCGGCGCGCAGGCGGGCGAAATCCTCCGAGCGGATGAGGCGCATCAGGACAATCCCCAAAATCAATCCGATGAGAACAAGATTGATCCTCACCAGAAGACTCGGCCATATCAAGGGAACATATTTTAAGACGAACGCCGCGGAAATGACGAGCAGGGCCGCCGTTCCCCATGTTTTGAGAGCCACACCGACACGGGCCCGCTGTGTCTCCGGGAAGATCCGTCCGACGGCGATCATCGCCGGGATTAATGTTACGAGGGAGCTGACGACGCTGGCGATGGCGACGCCGGTAATTCCGAAGATGGGAATCAAAACGGGATACAGGCCCAATTCGACGACCAGCTTGACACCGGCCAGCCAGAAAACGATCCGTGTTTTCTCAAATGTATAAAATGTCACATTGAAAGGCTGGTTTAACGTTCTGAAGAGGAAGACGAGGGACATGACCTGCAAGGCGACCATCGCATCCATATAATCAAAGCCGCCGAGAACGACAATGATCTCGCGGGCCAAGGTGAAAAGCACGACGGAAAAGATAAGGGCCAGGGCCGAGGTGATGCGGAATCCGGCCACAAGAATCTTCTCAATGCCGGCGTGATCTTTGAGGCCGCGCAGACGCGACATCGAGGGCAGCAGCGAGATCGGTATCGCGTAGGCCAAGCCGACAAAACGCTCGGTCGTCACGATGGCAAAAGAGATAAGGCCCAGCTCGCGGGAGCCGAGGAAGGCGCCGAGGATCGCGCGGGTGAGATGCTGTCCCGCCATGAAGAAGGAACGGGCGCCGAGCAGCGGCAGGACATAGCGCCAGATTTCACGAAAAGCGGGCGGCGGGTCCTCCGGTTTCTTTTCGCCCGGCGGCAGGAGGCGCCAGACCAGAAATCCGGCAGTAATGGTCATCAATCCCACGGCGCCGATGAGTCCCCAAGCCAACTCAACCAGACCGCCGTGGAAGGCCGCGACGAGGCCGACCATCACCATCTTGCTGATATTGCTGACGAGCGCCAGAATCCAGATCAACTTAAAACGCTGCAGACCGAAGAGGGTGGCGCGGAAGACGACATAGCAGGCTTCAAGGAAGATCATCCACGCCACGGCGGGGAGAACGGCGGCCAGTTCCGGCTTTTCATAAAAGCGGGTCAGAACTCCCGCCAGCAGGGTCACCGCAAAGATGCCGCCGACACCAAGCGAACCTTTGACGGCGAGGATCTTCCCCACAAGAGTCCGAAGAATGTGGGATCGGCCGGAGGCCTGAAATTCGGCGACAAAACGTTCGAGGTAGGAGTCGAGATTGAGGGTCGCGATTCCCGCCATACCGGCCACCGCCAAGCCAAGGCTCAGGATACCGTAGAGTGACGGCCCCAAGAGGCGTAGAATAGCCATTGAATAGAGGGTGCCGAAGATGACCTGGGTGAGCTGCTCCAGGCCGAGATAAAGGCTGCCGCGAGATATATCGCGGAGGGTGGATCGTTCCACTTCTGGGGTCCCTTCAGGTGGGGTTCCCTTCGGGTCTACGGGCCTTCGGGTCTACGGGATGTGAGCTTATCACCGGCGTTCATCCCCGGGCAAGGTGCTGACAGCCTTCCCTCAAGAGCGCCCCTCCCCGGCACTTCAAGGGGCGTCCAAGAGCGGTCATGCGAGGCGCGAACGATGCCCCGTCTAAGAGAAAGATCGTCTCGGCTCGCTGGGATCCTGAACCCCAGACGGTGGAGACTGACCGGTATCTTCTTCTTATGCCTTCTGTTGCCGGCCTGCAATGAGGGTCCGGCGCGGCCTGACCCCTACGGCCCGTCCCGCCCCTTCCTCATGGCCCTATCCTCATTCCCGGCCTATCCGGCCTGGGATGCGGTATTGCAGTCGATCGACTATGCCGCCGGACACGCCGATATGGTGGTGCATCAACATGATGAGGGCGTGCCTTGGCTGGAGCTCTCCCCGGAGGGGAGCGGGAATATCCCCGAGGGATTGAGGCTCGAGATCGAAGAGCGGGTTTACGAATCCCGCCGGGCGGGATTGGGGATTTTCCTCGCGACGACACCGATGAATAATTCGCGGGATGGACTCGCGCCGGAGTGGAATACCGGCTCTCTTCCGTCCGGTTGGGAGGATAAAAACTTCGCCGATCCGTCGGTGATTGTCGCTTATACGGAGTGGTGTCTTCTATTGGCGGAGCTTTACCGGCCCGATCTCTTCGCCATCGTCATTGACGCGAACATTTATGAAGAGGCCCATCCCGAGGATTGGCCCTTTCTCACCAGCCTCTATGACCGGATCTATGCAACGATTAAACAGAGGCTGGGAGATATCCCGGTCTTTGTGACCTTCCAGATGGAATATCTTCAAGGCAGCCTGCCGTTGGGCGCCGAGCCGCAGTGGCGGCTGTTGGATGATTTCACGGCGCCGCAAGATTTCCTGGCGCTTTCGACCTATCCCAGCCTTCTCGGTTTGCGATCGGATGAGATAGAAACATCATATTTTTATGATGCGGTCTCAGAGGCGCTCAACTCCATCGATGCGCCGGTACTCATCGCGGAGACCGGCTATCCCAGCGAGATGATTTTTGTACAAGGACAATGGCTGCCGACGAGCGAGAGGGAGCAGGAAATGTATCTCGAGACGCTGCTTATGGCGGCGGAATTGCTTCCGGTGCAATTGGTTACCTGGTTCTACCCTTTTGATTTCTCAGCAACGATTGAGAATGACGGAACAAGGGATCATTTTGTTTCTATGGGCCTGAATGATGAGAATACATTTCCCAAAATTGCTTTCGATCTCTGGTATGAAACATGGATCAGGCCGATCAGCGATAACTAATGCCGTTTCTTGTACAATTCAACGCGCCGGATGTACAGCTCCTGCAACTTGACGGCCACCGGTCCCTTCAGGCCCGGCAGCGTCCGGCGAAGACCGCGAATCCTGTCAACGGGCAGGACGCCCCGGCTGGTATTTGATAAGAAGATCTCATCGGCCCGCTCCAGATCTCTCAGGGTGAGAGGGCTTTCCTTGAAGGGGAACTTCCTGCGTTTGCAGATGGAGAGGAGGTGTCCGCGGGTGACACCGGCCAGAATCCCTCTGGACAGGGGCGGTGTGAGGATCAAACCCTTCATGACGCAGAAGAGGTTTGAGATCGACCCCTCCGCAAGATCACCCTGGTGATTGGGGATCAGGGCGTCAAAACATCCATGCGATTCGGCCCAGCGATGGGTCAGCCCATAGAGAAGACGTGAGGTCGTTTTCAGGCCGGCAAAGGCATCCTTCGGATCCTTGGGGTAGGGGGAAATCCCAATATGAATGGGGAGCTTCAATTCCGGGATCGGGCGCGGCACAATAACGAGTGTGGATGGGCCTCCGGGCGGCCCCCCGGAAACAGTAATGCGGATGACGGCGGTTGCGATCCTGTTTTTTTCAATGACCCGATCAATCTCCCCGGCCGGATCCCATGCCGGTTTCTCAATCTTGATCGTGTGAAGACCGATAGCCAGTCGTTTCAGATGATCTTCCAAGAAGAGGGGGACGCCGTCCTCCACCCTCACCGTCTCAAAAACGCCGAGCCCGAGTAGATATCCGGCGTCCGTGACGGGGATGGCCGCCTTCTCCCGAAGAAGGAGCCTGCCGTTTAGAGAAGCATAAACAGGATTTTTTCGGCCTAATCTCATAGGGCGCCTTTCACTGGTGCGTTCCTTCCGATGCCGTGTGGCCATATCCCAGGCCCGTCGAACGGGAGAGAATCTCGTAGAGCGCGCGGCCTTTGTGCAAAGTCTCCTCGTATTCGGCCTGCGGATCCGAATCGGCGACGACGGCTCCACCAACCCGGTAGACAGCCCGATGATCGCTGGTGAGAACGGTCCGGATGGCAATGTTAAGTTCGGCTGAACCGTCGAGACCGATCCACCCCACACTCCCCGTGTAGACCGACCGCGCCGTCTTCTCCAGCTCAGCGATGATCTCCATCGCGCGGATTTTGGGGGCGCCGGTGACGGATCCTCCGGGGAAGGAGGCGCGGAGCCCATCGACGAGGTCCAGGCCGTCCCGCATCACGCCCAAAACCCGGGCCACGAGATGGTGAACCGTCGCAAAACTCTCCAAATCGTACAACCGGGGGACGGTGACCGTGCCGAATTCGCAGACACGGCCCAAATCGTTCCGCATCAGATCAACGATCATCACCAGCTCGGCCCGGTCCTTTTCACTCTGTAACAATTTTCGGCGGGCGCGGTCGTCTTCGGCCGGATCCTGATAGCGCGGTCCCGTGCCCTTAATGGGACGGGTCTCTATATCTTTGCCCCGGATGCTTAAATACAGCTCAGGAGAAACGGAGAGAACGGCATGCGCGGGGTCGACTTGTACATAGGCGGCGTAGGGGGCCGGGTGATGATCCCGAAGGCGGCGATAGAGATCCTGCGGGCTTTCTGATACGGGCCAGGAAAACCTTTGGCTCAGGTTGACCTGGAAAATATCGCCGGCGGCGATGTATTCCCGGCCCTTCCGAACCATGGCCAGATATTCCTCATGTGTCGTATCGCATCGTGGCGGGACCGAAATTCCGGGCATGCCCGCCCGGTTATCGGCGGGGGGCAGGAAGGATTGCCTGCCGGCGTCGTCTGAAATACCACTGAGACGAAGATTGTAGGCCTCCCGCACCGCTTTAACATAATCCGGCCCGCGCCGATCCGGGTCATCCGGCAATTCTCCCACCAGAAGATGGCCCTGTCGGGTATTATGATCGAAGGCATAAATAATGTTAAAGAATCGGAACAGCATTCCAGGAAATCCCAGGTCCGGCGGGCGGGGCGGAGGGAGCGTCTCGATACAGCTCCCCAGCTCATAAGAGAAAAAGCCGACCGCGCCGCCCTTGAAAGGGATCGAGGTTTCCGCATCAGCGTCAGGGTATCGATAACAGTTGAGTAGGGTCCTGAGGGCTTCAAAGGGATCGTGTCCCAGATTGGTCGAAGCTCCCATCGGATTCTTTATGTTCGAATGCTTTATGCTCCGGCCCCCCGCCATTCGCCTCCATTCCGCCGATCCGTTTTCATATGTCAGGACGCCCCAGGGGTCCCATGCGACATATGAGAATTTGGATAGTTCATGTCCTTCGTCGGCGGAATCAAGCCAAGCCGGATGATCATCGTGCGATAAGGTTCGGAACAGAGCCCCCGGCTCCGGCGCCGGGTTACACGGGAAGGCCGTGACGCGGCATTCCCGAGCTGTGCGGCTCCATTTGTTCGTTTGGACGGTCATAGGAACAGAGTCTAAATCCGCCTCGGGTCTTTGTCCACCGCCACCCCTTATGCTAGTCTCTACGGTGGATCGGGAGAAAAGCGGTCAGGAATATGAGGAGTGCCTGAAATGAAGATTACCATCGAATACTGCGTTGTTTGAGACTACGGTCCCAAAGCCGCCGGTCTGGCGGCGGTCCTAAAAGAAAAACACAATGTGAAAGCGAAATTGATTGAGAGCGGCGGCGGTGCCTTTGAAGTCGCCGTGGATAATAAACTGATCTTCTCAAAGCTGCAGAAGGGACGGTTCCCGGAGGATCAAGAGATTCTGGATCTTCTTGACGATCTCAAGGGGTCGTGATTAGATCGATCCCGGTCCCCAGAGGAACGCCGCGAGTTGATCCGCTCCCGCCGCAATCCGATCCGGGTTCAGTTTCCGGATGTTTTCCAGGGAAGAGAGTCCCCAGGTCACCATGAAGATCGGGCATCCCGCCGACCGCGCCGCGTCAAAATCGGTGGAGCCGTCTCCTGTCATCACCCCCTCGGCGGGCGCCACATTCATCCTCTTAAACATTTCCAGCAGCGGCAAGGGTGACGGCTTTTTCTCGGCGAAGGTGTCGCTGCCCGCGATCCATGCGAAAGGGTCGGACAATCCCAATCCGGCCAGAATTTTCCGGCAGAAGCGCTCGGGCTTATTTGAGACGACGGTCATGACGACTTCGCGGTGCATCCCTTCGGCCAGCAGTTCCCGAATCCCGGGGAAGGGGACGGTCGTTTCCAGCAGGCAGTCATCATAGTGCCGGCGAAAATCGGATAGAGCGGTATCGATCTCGAGATCGGTCGGTTTGTGCGGGTCGGGTAAAGGACTGGGGGTTGAGGATCCCCTCGGAAGAAGACAGCGGGCGACAAGATTCCGGGCTCCCCAACCGATATGCGACGCAACCCAGTTCTCGGGAAGAGCCGGCAGGCCGCGTTCCATCCGCATTCTATTGACGCCGGAGACGATATCCCGGCGGGAATCGACCAGGGTGCCGTCGAGATCAAAAATGATGCCGCGGATGGGCGGACGGATGGACGGATCAACGGGTCGATTCACACCGGCTTCTCCAATCTGGAATCGATCGGCGCTGTGGGCAACGTATCTATGGCAGGCGCCGTCGGATCTCGAGCAATCGATAGCTCTGCCGTCCCTCTCCATCCTGATCATCAAGTTCGATGGTGACGCCGGCGCTCTTGCCCAAGACGGCCTGGCCGAGGGGCGCCATGACGGAGATCACGTCATCTCCCAGATGGGCATCACCCTCACCAAGGATCCAATGGGTATGGCATTCCCCCGACTGCGTATCTTCCAAGACAATCTCGGTGCCGGGACCGGCTTTATCCTCGGGCAGGGTCATATCCTCAATGATCTCCGCCTGTTGAATCCGCCGGTTCAGGGATCCCAATCGGTCCGTCTCTTGTGATTGTTTAAGTTTTGCCGCGTCGTATTCGGCGTTCTCGCGCAGATCGCCCATCTCTCTCGCCGTTTTTATCGCCTCAGGTATCGTTGTTCGAAGGGCGAGAGCCGTCCGATCGCGCTCTGCGATCAGCATTTCATATGTCCCCTGGGTCATCGGGATACCAAGAATCTCGATCTTCTCACCTTCTCCTTGAAGGGCCCGGTTGGTGGCGGCGTCGCGGACACCCTTGACCTCATCGACCACTCTGCCCAATCCGGCTTTGGAGAGAAAGGCATAAACGTGAAAGAGAGCTCTTTCGGAAGAGCGCCACTGCTTGAGGAAATGTGACCAGCGGGAGGCAATATTTTCCGAGGGCTCTGTTCTTCCGGCCTTTTGGGCCAGAGTCCCTTTGGGATCAAGAATCGCCACAGCTTGGCGCCGCAGCATGTCGCGTGTTGTGACATCGGCCAGCAGAGCTGCGCCAAAGGCGGCCTCCCAAGGGTCGGGCCAGAAAGGATCATTATCCGGCGCGTTCACGGAATGTTGAATCAGAGCGAGAGCCGCAACGGGTCGCCGGCCGGGATTGCGCAGAAGATCGATGAGGAGGTTTTTACCTTCCTCCGCGTTCTCGCGGAGGGCGGCGGCGGCCTTTTCCCGTACGGCGCTGTGACGGCTGGCGAGCCCGAAGAGGATGGCATCTGTTTTTGAATCCCCATGAGAAAATCCGGCGTCGAGAATCGCAAACTGGTGGGATTGTTCCCCGACATCGGATGGCTCAAGTCCATCCGCCAGCGCGGTTCGGATGACATCGCCTTTCCCCTGTTCCTGGATCTCCAATTCACTTTCAAGGAAAAGATAAAGGGCGACGCGTTCGTCGGAGTGCGTCCGCTCATCCATGATCCATTGTTTTAAGATAGGACCGTGGATATGGCTGGACGATGTTTTCGAGCTGGGGTGCTGTTCGAGAAAACGGCGGATAAGATTGAGATTGGTGCGGATCCCGCGCTTGCGATCGAGCGACGGAAGCGGAACTTCCTCTTCGCCGCCAAGACCTTCAATAATTCTAAAAGTGTTCCGGAATGAAAGTGAAAGATCTATGCGCGGATGATTTTCAAGCCTCGGCTTTGTCTCTTTCCACCAGGTCGCCCAACTTTTCACGTTTGCGACCGTGTCATTCAGGCGCTTGCGCAGGGCTGTGGTGGTGGCCTGCCCACCGGCCTCTCTCAAGGCCAGATAGATCATTTGCTCGGGCTCTTCCCGGACAAGCCGCGCTAATTCTTCCGGGCGCGCCATCGCCAGGACCCTCAAGTCGTCATGCGGCAGGACTTCAAGGGCCCGGAGGGCGAGTTGCAGGCCCATCCGGTGATTCGGCTTGTTGGGAAGGAAGTCGATCACCAGATATTCACCGTCATTGTTCGTGATCTTCCCGACACCCCATCCGGCATGTAGAACGTAATACCCGGGAGCGAGATCGAGAAGCGCCTTGAGATTTTGAACCGCTGTTTCCGGTTTCGTTCTCTCATCAAACAGGCCGCTTTGCATCAGCACGGAATCGACATCGTCAACCTCAGGGAATGCCATGGGAGCGATGGTCCGCAGAAAACGGCGCAAGGTAGGGGTGGCCGTGGGGATTTTAACCAGCATCTCGAGGAAAGTATCCCATCCCATCTTCGCCAATTCGCTCGTCTTGAAGTGGGGCAGAAGAAGATCGAGCAGCGGCTCGGCGATATCCCATTTTTTTTTCGCCAGGCGGATCGCTCCGCGGAAAAGGCGCTGGTGTGTTTCATCGTCCACTGATCCGACGAGTTCCAGATAGATTTCTTCGATTCTGTCAGCACGGAATGTTTGAAGGAATCCCTGGAGGCTCTGAAACAAATAGCGGCGGTAGTTCTCTGTATCCTTGGCTTCCCGGGCCTGTTGGGCTTTTAAATAGGCCAGCCGGTATTCATCGGGGTAGGCGTTATAGATATTATTGAGAACATCCCCGGGAAGAGCCGTCAG
This sequence comes from Candidatus Eisenbacteria bacterium, assembly GCA_018831195.1. Taxonomy (NCBI): domain Bacteria; phylum Candidatus Eiseniibacteriota; species Candidatus Eiseniibacteriota bacterium. The sequence goes on from JAHJDP010000084.1 coordinate 132,115, forward strand.
ACCCGCTTCCTCAGCGACTTTTGTTAAAAATCGAGCGGCTTTCAACGATTCGGTGCCGTTGAAGAATTGTTCCGCCACCCACCCCAGAGCATCCCAGCGGCGCTCCTTCTCGAGGCGGTTGCAGACCGAAGTCAGTTGAGCCGTTGCTTCCGGGATATTCTCGAGCCGAAGGTTACCTAATCCCATAAGGGAGTGCGCCGCAGGGTGGATTCCCGATGTTGGAAGATGCGATTGAGTCGTTTCGATGACCTCGTTGAGACTCAACTCTTCCTGCGCTTCATTCAGGATCTCGGTGATCGAATCACGGACGCCCGAATGAAGATAGAGTGCTTCATCATTCTCGGGGTCCAGCAGAAGGGGTATCCACTCTTTCCAGGTCCCTGTTTGTTCCAAGGGGTCCTCCTCATCAAATAATCGATAGCAGCCCGAGGTGAAAACTCGCCGCGGGAGGCAAAACCAAACCCATGGCGCGATGAAAGAAATCCACCGGCCCCCGTTTCGGACAACTTCGATAATCTGGAAAATCCGAATCGGAATTCAACACAGTATAGCACTTTGATACCGGCAGGGAACCCACACCTGACCTGCCGGGGCGATCGAATTCGGGTGAGTCGCTTCAGCGGGTGATGTCAAAAGAGCCCGGTATGCCGCCGCAGAAGGTCTTGAGGGTCTCCGCCGACTCCTCGAGCCGGATCTTGAGGGCTTCAGGGTCATATCCTGAAGGGGCAAAGGCGACAAAGAGAAGATCCCGCGTCTCTTCTGTGATGCGTGTCCGCCACGAATCGGAACTGGGATTCCCGAAAGCTCCCACCGCGTCGGCCAAAGTCCAACGCCCCTCGACGGTTATCGTTCCTTTTCCGATGCCGTCGTATGATTCGCCGGTTTTGCCGATGCGCAGCTGCACCGGTCCCTGAATCGCTTTCAGATCATAAAGACCGATCGAGAGCATCATCCGGAGGGAACATAGGTTTATCGTATCCACAACGGCGTTCACCCTGTAGAGGCCTTTGCCCGAGATAAGACGCCTAAAGAGGGCCTCCGATGAAGGCCGCCGTTTGGTGGGATCCAGGCCGATGGCCCGATAGAGCTCCCGGGCCGGGCGCAACAGAACACCGGCTTCTGAGGGATTGGAATAGACCGCCCGAAGATCCCGTCCCTGCCTTTCAATCTCCTCATGGATCGGATCCTGCGGCGCCAGGGGATTCACGCCGGTCATCGAAAAGGCGCCAAGGACAATCCGCCCAACGGCTTCGGGAATGAGGTGAATCGGTACCGACGGATGGGTCGGGCCATGGCTGTTGGTCTCCTGGGACATCTTCGCACCCTCCCTGTGAGCCCTTCTAATGGATCCATGGTCTGGATCGGGTATGGGTTTCCGGGCGATGAGAACAGCGATCTCATCCCCTGCCGTGTCGGCCCCCTCAGCATAATCGAGAAGGGATAGACCGGGAAAGGCGGCTCGCAACTCATTTCGTCTCAACCAATGGCGGGGATTGTGAGGGCGCCCTTTGCCCGCCTGGGCCTCAGTGAAGGTGTCGTAAATGAGAAGTCCGCCCTGTTTCAATGAGGCCGTCATTCTGGGGAAGAGGGCGCGTTCCAGAAAACGGGTGACGACGATAAGATCGAACCGATCCGGCGCCAGGGGGTCTTCCTTGGCAAGATTCATCGCCTGCGTTGTGACCCCGGCACCCCACCTCGCCGCGAGATTTCGGGTCATCTCCAATGCCTCGGGAAGGATATCCACCGCCAAAACCTTCCATCCCAAAAGAGCCAGCCAGACGGCGTTCCGTCCCGAACCACAGGCGAGGTCAAGCGCGGCTGCAGTTGAGGTGTTGCCGGCGCGAGAGGGATGGTGCAAAGAGGGATGGTGCAAACAAGGTCGGATTTCCCAGGAGGGCACACGGGATGGACCGGCCTCCATCTCCTGCGGCCAGGCCGAGGTTGGTTCACTGATCCACCGGATGAATCTGTGCTGCGTCCCTTTAAAAAACGAGACGGCGAAGGATCCTTCATCCGGTGTATCAGTGGTAAGAAGAAGAGGGCGCCACTTGGGGGGGATCTCATGGCGGCGGATCGGAAGCTCCCCGGCCGGAATATGACAGGATCCCGGCACATGTCCTTTTTCATACGCCGCGTGATCCCTAAGATCTAGAAGTATGAAACCATGGCGTCGCCAGATATCGCCGCTGTAGGGATCGCCTGAGAGGGGATCGCAGCAGAACGGTTGTGGTTCAAGGATGATCGATCTCAAGGCAACCAATTGGGACCATTGGATCGGCCCCGGAAGAAAGGGATCGCGGGGCGGCCAAGGAGAGTTGAGGAGAGATCGACCCGTAGGCTCAATTGAAGGATCACTCATCCGTCTGCTCCGATTTTATGCTAGGATCCGGCTGGATGGATTCCTGTTGGAGGCGCGAGACTGCTTGGTTAATGTACAAAGAGAGAGACGACGGATGGAACCCATTGATTATGCCGCACACCCCTATCTGGATCCACAATTCTCCAGCCGGGAACCGAGAATGCTCCGCGCCCTCTATCGGCAATACCTTATCATCCGAAACAATGATGAGGCCTACAATGCATTTTTGAATAAATTATTACATCCCCATCGCCAAGTGTATCCCCTGCGGGAAAATCTTCGGCATGTTTCGAGTTTTCTTGCTGAGGTCGGACCTTATCTCGATGGCCTGCTTGGGTTGTTTCCAGAAAAAACGCATGGGCCGTTGGCGCCGGCAAAGGAAATTGATGAATGCGACGATCTTAGAAATTTGATGAGGTATGTTTTCGACTCGACCGACCCCAAATTGCAATTCGAAGCCCAGAGGAAAATCTATCTGTCAAAACTCTTTTTTGATGTGGATCATACTTGGGAAATTCAGCGTGGACTTATACATAAACGTCATTTTGAATCGCTCATGGATGAGTATCTTTTCCGGAATACGGTGGATGAGGCCGATGTCGAGATCTGCTTCAATATCCGTTCGGACGGGGTATCCATGGACTATACGGTTGGGAGCGCCGGACCCGACAAGGAGTGCTGGAGTTTTCACAAATTGGAGTTGGCCCTTCCAATTGACGGTCATACATTCCCACTGAATGTCTATTTCTATAGCTGCCGCTTTAAGCGTGAGATCATTCCTTACCAATATATGAGAGGCCAAGAACATTACAATCTTCAGCCGGTGGAGATTTGGGGGCGGCTCAAGGAACGCCGGAGCGGCTCAATCGTCAGCAAAATGATCCGGAAGAAAGAAAGCAACCCCAGGCGAATCGGTGACATCCTCGGCGCCATGTTCATTGTGGCGGATTTAGTTGAGGTTGAGCGATTAAAGACGATCTTGATGGATATATTCGGGGGACCCCTGCGATTCCGCCATGTGACCGATACCTTGATTCGGATGGAAGACAAGGGCCGGCTTGGCCGCTATTCGGCGGCCGGATACAAGGTCTTCAAGTCAGAGGTGGATCTGCTCTATCCCAGCGGTCCGGAATTAACCGGGCCGCCGAGTCTTTTCACGGTCGAGATCCAAATTTATACTTTGGAATCCTATTTGAGGACGATACATACTGAGCATTATGCAAGCCATCAACATTTCAAGCACCGGCAGTTTCTGCAGGGATTGCTCCCATATCTATTCCCGAGTGAAATCTACGGAACTTTATCGGTTTGAATCGACTTGCCTCTGAGAATTAATCGTTTGTCAGCTTGAATTTCCTGACAAGGTCGAGAAGCTCCATGCTCAGCTCGGCCATACGCGTCGAATTGGTGTCGACCTTCGCCGCACCAGCCGCCGCGGCTTTTGACACATCATCCATGCCGTGGATGTTCGAATTGATATCGTGTGCGCCACTGGCGGCTTCTTCCATGTTCTTTGCGATTTCCTGCGCCGCTTGAGATGCGCCGGAAACGCTTTGAGCGATTTCATTCGTCGTTGATGATTGTTCCTCAACCGCTCCGGCGATGTTTTGAACGATTAAGTTGGTTTCCGCGATAACCTTTGTGATCTCATTAATGGCTTTTACTGCGCCGGAGGTATTCCCTTGCATCCCCTTGATCTGGCGGGCTATTTCCTCCGTGGCCTGAGCCGTCTGTTTTGCCAGCTCCTTGACTTCATTGGCGACGACGGCGAAGCCCTTCCCGGCTTCACCGGCGGAGGCCGCCTCAATGGTGGCGTTGAGAGCCAAGAGATTCGTTTGATCGGCGATATCGCTGATCGTATCAAGAACGGTATTAATCTCGGTGGCAGAAGTGTTCAACCGGTTCATCGTCTCCGCGGCCTGGTTCGCCTGGCTATCGGCATTGGAGGCGATCTGTGTTGCCCTTGTACAGATCTTTGCCACTTCGTTCAACGAGGCGCTCATCTCCTCAATAGCGGTGGCCACAGTATTGACCGATGAGGACATTTGCTCGGATGCAGCAGCCACTGTTCCGATCCGGGAGCTCAGGCCTTCCGTAGCTGATACAATGTTTGAGGATTGGGATGCCATCTGTTCCGCGCCGGAAGCCAAATCGTTTGAAGTCATCATGAGATCCTGGGCGAATTCTCCGGACTCAGAGGCATTTGTATCGAGTTTTGTGATTGTTTTGTTGATTTCCACCGACATTGTATTCAAGGCGCCGATCAGTTCGCCGAGTTCATCTTCCCGGTCGACTTCAAGATGCAACGTCAGATCTCCTTGAGCGATTTTCCTGGCAAAATCGACGCCCTTCTTTAGCTGTCCGGTAATTTGCTTTGTAAAGCTGAGTGACAAGAAGATGGTGCCGAGTATCCCTAACACTGCGATAATCGTCATTGTCATTTGCATGCCTTTGACGGAAGCAAGGGCTTCATTCGCTTCTATTTCAGAAATCATCGCCCATTGGAATTCCCCAAGTCCGAAAGGTGCATAGGAACTCAATACATTTTTGTTTTTGTAATTTTTGGAGGCTTTTATTCCTGAATTACCGGCGATAGCTTGTTTCACAATATCCGTTTCAATCCTGCCCTTTTGGGGATTTGAGAATGATGCGAAGACCGTTCTGTTTTGGGGATCATTGTAGGAATCTGATCTCATGAGATAGTCGCGGCCGACCAGATAGGTTTCACCGGTTGAGCCAAGTCCGGAGCGTTCGGAGACAAGGGCATTGATTTTTTCAAGATTGAGTTGGATGGCGGCTACGAATCGGACTTTCCCCCCCTCCATGACCGGTTGAGCCATAAAAGACGCCGGTCGATTGTCGTTCGGGGGATAGGATTCAAAATCAGTTGTGTAGAGTTCGTGGGTTTCAACCGCCTTCCTGAAAGCGCGACCTAGACCGGTGGCGGCGTAGGGACCATCGATGAGATTCGTTTGTGAATCGGCTCTATGCTCCCCTGTATAAACTACCAAACCGTCGGGATTAATGAGAAGCACATCATAGACTTCATAATGCTTTTGGAAGGATTTAAAGAAAAGAGCAGCTTTCTCTGAGATCACTCCATCGGCGTCAATAAGATTCGTTCCGGCGGCTTGTATTCCTTGGGAATCACCTTGACTCATTTTCACCGCGCCGCCGTTGTTCTCATTAAGGTCTGTAATGTTTTCAGCATTACAATATGCGACAACTATACCAAGAGCGTTCTTCGTTTCGGGGTTTCTGATCACTCCCGCGACATGGCATATAGGGGCTCCTGTTGACGGATCCGGCTCAATAGAGCTGCAAAATGAATTTTGATTGGAATCTGTCTGGGTGGCTTTTATGAATTTTTGGAACCAACTTTTGCCGGCTTCGCTCTCGTTGGTTCCTTGAAGGCAGACCCTTGAATTGCCTTCCAGGTCTAGAAGCTTGAAGTTATAGTAGCAATCTTGATAACGCTTGGCGGTAATAAATTCCTGCCTGATTTGTTCCCGCGCTTCGGTCGCGGAGGTGCTCTCAGAATTCGGAGGCTCGCTCAACGCATGCATAAAATGCGGAGCATGAGAATAGTTGATTAAATCTGCTTTTCTTGCATCGAACCATGTTTCTGACATTTTGGCCTTGTACTCAAGGAGTGCTGATATATCCTCGGACGCATCATTTTGGATGACTAAAATGGCGTCACCCAGAATTTTCATGCTGTTTTCGGCTTCTGTGAAATAGGCGTTGAGCCTTGCGATCTTTTGATCTCGTACAGTGGTGAGTTGTGCTTTGGCTTGTTCGCTGATGGCTCCGTTGAACCGGGAAAGACTGAAATATCCTGATACGGCCAAGGGCGTGATCCCAATAAATAGAAATACGGCCATCATTCTGTGACTGAGTTTCATATTATGAATGTGTTTGGTAAACATCGCTTCCTCCCCCGAGCAGAGAATGTTGTTCCGAGTTATAGGTCCATCTGAACATTATCCAAAGCCTCTATAAATTTGATCATCGACCCGATTTTGAAAAGCAGACACACTGAATCCGACAGGAGCAACTCCTCGATAGTAAAGCCGGTTCTGGCCACCAGAATCGGATTGTCCATCGATTCCGCGCCGATCTCCTGAATCACGGTGTGGATATTGCAGAATTCTGTTTTGGGAATGGTGAAGATGAATCGCCGTTGGAGGCCGTTGGCAACGGAGCCGAGGATACTGTTGATAAGAATATTGCCGACTTCCGCAAAGGCCCCCTCAGGATCGAATATCGAGCCGTCGGTTCCGTCTTCCGGCGCTGGGTTATCTTCTCCATAGAGAGCGGCGATTAGCTTTTTTGAGGAATCCGGATTGGCGATGAAATACGCGGATCCATCGATCCCACCTGAGAAATCCATGTGAACAGATGTTATCCAATCACCCAGGTGATCCGGCAGCCGCGGGGCGAGCTTGCTGGGGGGAATCTGCTCTATTAGCGGAATATTTAACCGAACGTGGAAGCCGAACATTTCGTTGAGTTGGCCGCCGGCATGGCCAAGACCGATAGTAATCAACTCGGTTATAATATCATTCTGAGTTTCGTTCAAGATCACGCAGCAGCCTCCCCTTGCGGACCGAGAAAGGATTCAACGGCAAGTCTGAGACGATCAGCCACGATCGGTTTGTTTAAGAATTCGGCCGCGCCGAATTCAAGACATAACTCGCGGGTTGACTCCTGAACATCTGAAGTGAGAACGATAACAGGGAGATCGTGTTCCCCTTCTCTGAGCCTCTCCAGGAACTCCAAGCCGTCCATTTTAGGCATATTCAGATCTGTAATCACAAGATCGAACTTGGTCTCCTCGACGGCTCTCAACGCCCCCAGTCCGTCTTCAGCTTCACATATTTCAAATCCTATCCGCTCCAACAACCTTCCAACTTTCTTGCGTTGAAAAGAAGAATCGTCAACAACAAGAATTTTGGCCATTTTAAATCCTCCCGCCAATCAAGCGATCTTTCGCTTGGCCTCTTGTTCGCCACCAGCGTGACTTGTGTTTATCCCGTTAGCTGATTTTGCACGGTAATAGATTCCGCCACCAAACTCCATAAGGTCAAACTCCTTGCTGTATGCGCTGATCGATTCAGAAGAGCCAAGGATAAGATGACCATGAGGTGCTAAAGCTCTCCTGATTCTTGCATACAGATCACGTTTGAAATCATCCGCAAAATAGATGGCAACATTTCTGCACAAAATGATGTCAAATAACCCAAGAGCACCGAAGTCACTCCGCAGATTGAGCTGTTTGAATGTCACAAAAGATTTAACTTGATCGATAATGCGTGTATATCTTCCCTCGTCAGAGAAGTAACGCTCTCTCAGAGGTGGAGGCAATCCTCTTCCCATCGCAATCCTGTCATAAAGACCGTTGGAGGCGATCTTGAGTGCGGATGGGGCAATATCGGTCGCCAATATTTCAAACATTTGGGATCGAAGATGTGGAAATACTTTCATTTTTTCCAAGATAGTCATGGAGATGGAATAGGCTTCTTGGCCGGTCGAGGAGGCCGCAGACCAAATTTTGACCCGTTGTCGCTTTCCTTCCTTGATTTCAGCGGCGTATTGCGGAAGCAGGTATTCGCCGAATATTTTGAACGGGTGGACGTCACGGAACCACAATGTTTCCTGTGTCGACATAGCATCTACGATTTTGGTTAATAGATCGGCATCTTTGCTGGTCACGACTTTTTTATGAAATTCGGTGAATGATTCGCATTTGTATTCCTCGAGAACCTTGGAGAGGCGGCTTTCGATTAAGTATGCCTTGCCATCGCCGACGCGGATGCAGCTGATCTTTTCAATCAGATCCCTCAGCAGAATAAATTCATCCGGTTTCAGCTTAATGGGCATTTAATATCCTCGAAACGCTACACTATATATGCCGATGGTCCGGGCAATGATGATAGGGACAGCCGGAGGATCTTCATCTTTTTAGGCCTCCGATAAGTAGTTCTACAATCCGGGGGCCGAGTTCATCCAAATCAATGGATTCATCCGTCAATCCGGCATTGTCTACGGCCTGTGGCATACCGTAAACGACGCAGGTCTTTGCAGATTGAGCCAGGCAGTAGCAGCCATTACCCTTAAGAGTTTCGACGCCGTTCAAGCCATCCGCTCCCATGCCCGTCATGATGACAGCAAGGACACTTTTGGTATCCTGGAATTTGGTCAGTGATTGAAAAAGCACGTCGATCGCCGGTCTGCAGCTATTAACGGGGGGGCCGTCAGACAAATCCACGGCGAAGCCTTCGGGGCCCCGCCCAATGGTCATATGGCGTCCACCAGGGGCGATATAGACCGTTCCCGGCGACAACAAGTCTCCTTGAGTGGCTTCTTTTACATATATCTTCGATTTCTTGTTTAAATCCTTTGCCAATGCCTCGGTAAAGACGGGCGGCATGTGTTGTACGAGTACGACAGGAACGGGCAAATCGGGCGGAAGGTGGGGAATGACATGTGCCAGAGCCACGGGGCCGCCGGTGGATGAACCGATCGCTAGGAGGCCAAAACTATGCTTGATAAGAAACGGATGTCTTCTTTTTGGTGGGAAGGTAACAATCTTTGGTTTTCCCATCACCTCAAGGGATGATGGTTGGGTGATTGTTTTCAGTTTCCCCATAATCGAACGGGTATGAATTCGAGTTTCCAGCATTTTTAAAACCGAATTCAATTCCGTTTGCAACTTGGCGATATTTTCCTCGACACTTTTGCCATGAGGTTTTTCAATAATATCCAGGGCGCCCAAATTGAGCGCATGAATCGCCGTTTCAGAGCCCTTCTCGGTTGCTGCGCTCACCAAAACAACGCTGCATTCGGGATGACTCTTGCTGATTCGCTCCAAAGTCTCGATTCCATCCATTTCCGGCATCTGAACATCCAGAAGAATGAGATCGTAAGTATTCTCAGAGAGTTTTTTTAACGCAAGAGGTCCAGAACGCGCTGTGGAGACAGAGGCTACGCCGTCCAGCGGCGAAACAATATCGTGGAGTATCTTGCGATAAGTCGCCATGTCATCAACGACGAGAACATTCAACGCCATGGATTGATTTTCCCTTTCAAATGTTGAGTATTGCGCCTATTTGCTGAATCAATCCGATTCACGTCGCAAGGCCGTTCAATAATGAGCGCCGGATTATCACCGATGCATGCCGGAAGATGCGCTCACTTCTTTCTGGGCTGAACCGAGTTGGAGGATTTCTCCCACTCGGAGTGCGATCATCAAGTCATCTTCCAGCTTGACGACATTTGACAAGTATTTGCTGTCCACACCGGTCATATTCGCAGGCGGCGGTTCGAGCTCTTTCTCATCGATGGTAATCATGTCGCCGACCCGGTCGATCAGCAATCCGGTTACATCATTTGCCGTATCGTCATCGAGTATTCCGGATTCTTGAAGGGACGCTAAATCGGCGGATGTTTTTAATACCAGACAACGCGATTCCGGGCCAATCTTTTGGGGACCGAGACCGAGCCGAATTCCAAGATCAATCACTGTGACCAATTGCCCCCTCAGATTGAGAAGTCCGCGGACGCATTCCGGTGACCGTTCGGTTGGCGTAATATCCAAATGCCTGTTGATCTCGCGGACCATCAGGATATCTATGCCAAAGCGTGAGTTTCCAATGAAGAATGTTGCGAATTGTCGCTCCATGTTTCGTCCCCTTGACGCATCTGTAGAGCCTTGATCAATGATCTACGCAGACCGTCTTTGTCCAATTTGAGTTCATATATGTCAACCCCGGCTCCCTCGCCTTTCTCTCTATTCTTCTCCGAAGTGAGAGCGGTGACGGCGACAACCGGCATAGATTTCAAGGTTTCTGATGTGCGTACACGCTGTGTGAGTTCAAATCCATCCATCTTGGGCATATGAAGATCGGTAACGAGCAGGTCATACGACCCTCGTGACAGCTTCTCCCAAGCCTCACTACCGTCATTGGCTGTTTCCACAAGGCAGCCAAAGCTCTTAAGATATTCCGACTCGAGACTCCTGAAAAATGCGGCGTCTTCGGCCAGAAGAACCCGCTTCCCGTGCAGCATGGATGAGTCCACCTCGTCGATAGAATGTGGTTTCTCGGGTTCGGCCGCCTCCAACAAGCCGTAAATATCCAGCAGCACCGCCAACCGGCCGCTGAGAACGGCGGATCCAAGAATCCCCGGGCCGCTGACATTGGCGCGATCGATGGTCGCATTTGTGTGAAGGATATCTTCCACTTTAGTCGCGATAATACCCATCGGACGCTTTACGAGCTTTGGTACAATAATAAAGAATGTAGAGGGTCTTTCAGCGGGCGGTTCGACGGGAAGGAGATCGTGTAACCAAAGGATTCGCATCGAACTGTCATCGTATTTCACATACTCCTTTGCTCCGACCTTCTCGACATCCTCGGCTCTGACCTTTTCGATGCGCGCCACAAGCCCCAGATTGAGTGCGAAGAGTTCCGAGTCGCTATTCCGGAAGAGGAGCAATGATTGGGTTTCACCGGAAGCGTCACTCTGCGTTCTTGCCTGGGCATTCTCATCCCGCACTTCCGCAAAATTCAATTGGGCGACATTGGAGATACCGGCGGCATCCAATATCATGGCGACCCTTCCATCACCCATGATGGTGGATCCGGCGTAATGCTTGCATTCCTTCAGGCTGTCTGAAAGAGGTTTGACGACGATCTCTTCGTTGTTGAGAAGTTCATCGACAATCAGACCGTAACGGTTGGAACCGACTTTCAAGATGAGGATGTTTTTGGCGTCCTTTGAACCCCGAATGGTCTGGAGATCCATCTCTTCTGATGTTTCAGAGGCGCCGCCGATTTCGTTTTCTTTCTTCTTGAGATGTGTTGTGTTCAAGACATCAGTCAGTGAAACGAGGGGAAGAAGTTGACCGCGCAGACGGAGAACGCTATGGCCGCGCAACTCCTCAATGCGTTTGTCATTGTCCTGCTCGCGGACGCGCACAAGTTCCTCAAGGTTGACCTGTGGCATGGCGTAGCGCCTTCCCGCCGCTCCTACAATAAGAGATGGGATGATGGCGAGCGTGAGAGGCAACCGAAGATTAATTCGTGTTCCCTCACCGCAGGTCGATTCAATCTCTACGGTGCCGCCCAGCTTCTCGATATTCGTTCTAACGACATCCATTCCAACACCACGTCCGGAAACGTCACTGACCTTTTCAGCGGTTGAGAAACCCGGAGCAAAAATGAGTCTTGTCGCTTCCCGGTCACCCATCTTTTCGGCTTCTTCTTCTGTCAGGAGCCCACGCTCCAGCGCTTTTCGCTTCATCTTCTCGGGATCGATGCCATTACCGTCGTCTGTGATATCGATGTTGACCTGGCCGCCTTCGTGATAAGCGCGGATCCGGACTTTGCCCTGAGAGGGTTTTCCCTTTTGCTCACGTTCGCTGGGGGATTCGATGCCGTGATCGGCGCAATTACGGACAAGATGGGTTAGAGGATCAGCCAGCACTTCGATAATCGATTTATCAAGTTCGACTTCCTGGCCGACAAGGGTCAGTTCGATCTCCTTATTCATTTTCTTTGCCAGATCCCGCATGATACGGGGAAACTTTGCAAAGACCGAACCCACCGGTTGCATTCTGGTGTTCATGATGTTGCTCTGCAGTTCGCTGGTCACAAGGTCGACATCCTGCATAACCGCCGATATGCCCGGCATTTCAATTAAGCGGAGCGACATCGCCTGAAAAAAGGCCTCTTTTACTTTATTAAACTCATTATCCACCGCGGTTTTTATTTGCTCGGAATCATTTCCGATGTTTCCCCTGAAATGCAGGAGCGAATGGACCGATTCCCGGGATCGCGCCATTTCGTCTTCAAGATGCTTGAACGCAGAGCTGGAAGCGGCTGATGCCGAGTATCGGTTGCTGAGAGCCAACTTGATTTGATTCCGTCCCAGCACGAGCTCGCCGGCCAAATTCATTAATTTGTCCAACAACTCAACTTTGACCCGGATTGATTCACTGCCTTCGGCATGCTTGTCTTTTTTGGCGGTTTGTGTTGACGGCGTTTCCTTTGCGGTCTGTTTATTCGGCTTGTCAGGGGGCTTTACCAGTTCCAGCAGGGGTTTCTCATTCGCCGGATCAGGTTCTTCGATGTCCGGCTCGGCGGTCTCATCCACCAATGTGGTATCCGGCTTGGCCACGGGTTCGCTTTTTTTCTTGCTTGCCGGTTCATTCTTGTCGGCCTTTATCTTCCCCGGCGCCTTGCCGGTGTGTCCCTCAAGAACGGCATTGAGTGGTCCAAGTTCTTCAGTGATGGAGATCGCTTCGGATATATAGACATCACTCAGCAGGACTCGAAGTTTATCAATACCCACCAGCAGCGCATCCGTGGCGACGGGGGTGACTTTCATCTCCCCGTCCCGGATCCTCATCAGCACACTTTCCATGGCATGACTCAGATCGACGATTCTCGATAGACCAAAGAATGAGAATCCGCCCTTGATGCTGTGCATCGCCCGAAAGATCCGGTTGATCAATTCGTCGTCGACCTGATCTCCTTCTTTCTCCAAAACAAGGAGATCCGGTTCGATGCTGGTCAAGTGTTCGTTTGACTCTACAATTAACTCTTCTAAGAGATCTTCATCTTCGAATGGCATAGAAAAATCCCCCTCTGATGAAGTATCGGAAATAAAGGAGCGTCATTAAGCAGATCCCGATTGAAAATTGGGGCGGAAGGGAATTCGCTATCTTGTTATCCTGCAATAGGCTAGAAACATTTGGCCTTGATTTGGACCTGCCTGGGAGTGAATATTGAAAGAATGGAAGGCCGGGATCGGGGGATTTTTCCGACCCCGGCGTCAGAATCACCCTCAAGGAAAGATATCAGTAGGCAATCCCTTTCCTTCCAGCCTGATGGCGGATCATTTTCACGATTCTTAAATCAAAAGCATCTTCTGAATCGATCTTAGCCAGCTGATGACGGAGATACTCATCGCGGTTCTGTCGCAGTGATTCGATCTTCTCCTCAATCACCCTTCTTTTATTGGAAATGTCCTGAAGGTAGTTTTCCATTTGCTCGTGAGATAATCCCCTTAGCTGCTCAGGAAGAAGCTCGGCCTTAACGGTTGCCAGATTCACCTCCCCGGATTCAACCGCATCGATCAGATCCGCGTCGCCTAGTTTGCCCTTCCGGCTGATATATGCGGCCCGCTCGGCGGCCATGGGGACAGGGAGGGCGGCCACGGCTGTACATTTTAGGGCCTCATCGTCGCGCAGCTCTTCGTTTCCCCATATGAGAAACGTGCTGTTCAATTCAGCGCCCAAAGCGGCGAGATCTCCATCCATCGGGGTGGGGATCATTCTCATTCCGCCGGATTGATCAACCCGTGCAAATTCACCTTCACTCAGCTTTGCGATCTCATTCCAATAATTTTCTGTCTCCGGATCGCTGCCGCATTGAATTGTATTAATGATGATGTCACGCGTCGCGGCATCGCGGCAGGTCGCTTGGTGATTGAAACCATCATCGTAATCGGTGTGTGGAGGCGCGTCACCGACAAGAAAGACCATTTTCAGGACATCGCGGCTTGCGCTCCAGCTGATATTGTTCAACGACTCGTGAAGAGCTTGATTAACATGCTCTGGTGTGTCGCCGCCGCCCTCGGCCTGGAAGGAGAGAAGGTTTTGATAAACTTCATCCAGGTCATCATTCAGATCGTACACCTGTGTGATGTAAGTGTCGCCCTTGTCCCTGTAACCGACCAGACCAATCTTGAATTCCGGCCTCGGCTGGCCCTGGATGACCTGGTTCGCAATCCACCAGATTTTCTGTTTCGCGCCCTCAATTAGTCCCGACATACTGCCGGTGGTATCGAGTGTGAAAACGATCTCAACTTGCGGTACATTCGCCGGCTGCGCGTCATCCGCCGTAAGAGCAGCGGTTTGGAAAAGTAGAATGAAAGACATGAATATGATCGCTTTCATGAGGCACCTCCTAAGTCGTGATGTGATAGACATTGTTGTTGTAGCTGAAGGTCGTATTAACGCCCAGCGACAGGTATTTGCCGGTCTCCGGATACTTATTCAATAAGTCGAAGTAGCGGCCGCTCAAGAATGGGATTTCAATGACTCCGGCCCCATGACGCATGTCGGCGTCCCGCACATCGGCATCGCGCCATCCATGATCAGTTCGGTAGAATGTCTTGCCGCCGACATATTTCACCTTTTCCGCCTTCGGACGTGAGAGCACACTGCTTTGCTTCTCTGCGGCGATCTCCCGGCTCGCATCAAAGGCGGCTTCACCTTTCGAGCTCTTCATGGCGCCTGAATAGGTTCGGATGGAGCTGGGGGCGGCGTCCGATTCATCCAGCATCATCTCCGCATACTCCTGCGGTCCTTCTTCCACAATCAGGTAAGAAGTATAGGGTGTTATGATTCCGTGCTCTTTAGAGAGCTGAATGACTTCGTCGACCAGTTCGCGGTTTTCTCCATGAAGGCGGATTTCACTCAGCAGATAGGCGATTTTTCTGGAAGCCCAAAGACGGGGTATGAAATCATTCCCGTCATCCTGGTTCGTGAAGCGGCCTTCATAGGTGAAACTCTCCGTCCGATCACCGGATCGACCGCTCAGCTGTATGGCGACCGCTCCATCACTCTCATAGCGCCCCAATAGCACGAGTTGCGATCCGTGAAAAATATCGGGCAGGCTGCTGGGATAGGTGTCGGCTACATGGATCCGGCCGAAATCCAATGAGATGTCGGAAAGGACGGGGTAGCTGAACTTATTGAAAAACATCGCGACTTTTGTCTCGATATTCTCTTCGGGCTTGATATATTCCACGACCCCCCTGTTATCGATCGATAATTGGTCGAGAAGATGGGTGTTAACGTCATAACCAACGCCGAAGGGGAAGATGCGCAGTCGCGATGAGTTTCTGTCGATCGTATGGGCGAGAATTTTAGAAATGTCCGTTTCGCCGACCGTCGGCTCCCCATCGGTCATAAAGATAATCATCCGCGCGTGGCCGGAATCAGGGATATTCAAGGCCGCTTGAAGGGCTTCATCGATGGCGGTGCCTCCGCGCGCCTGGATTTTTGACACGAATCTCAGAGCTTTGGAGATATTGTCTGAGTCGGCGTTTAATGGTGTCTCGCTGAATTTTGTGATGCCCGTTGCAAAGGTAATAATGTTAAACCGATCATTCGTTTGAAGTTTCTTCAGGCAGAATTCAAGGGCCGCTCTGGTCTGCTCGATCTTCTCGCCCCGCATGGAACCGGAAGTATCGACCACAAAGATGACATCCTTCTGCAAGGCTTTTTCTTTGTTCTGAAACTCTCCCGGCGCGAGAAGCAGAATAAAGTAACCGTCCTCTTCATCCGGCTTGTATGTGATGAGACTCAGGCCGACATCCTCTTCGGAAACGGAGTAGTACAGCAGGAAATCCCGGTCCGGCTTGACATTCTTTTCCTCAAAACCGCATGTCGCCGCCGTTTTTTCGATACGGATGTCTGTTTCGTGGCTTGGACAATAGAGACTCTTAATGGGCGTGTCCGATTTGATGTTGACGGAGACGGTGACTTCCTGGAGATCTCTCGATGAGAATTTCTCGGTATTGAGAGGATATCGATATCCGATCAACCCACCGTCATATTTGAGGAGCTCCTGGTACTGGATTTCGATGCGGACCTCGCTGTGTTTTGGGATCGGATAGACACGGGCTCGGAAGAGGTCACGCCCGGCATATTCCAATAGTGCGGGATCGCGCCGGCGGCGGACGATATCCTCGTAGATTTGGCGGGCGCTCCCGGCATCGAGAAGTTCAGCATGAATCTGCTTGTCGTTCATCCACATCGAAAAGTCCGAGATAGAGACATTCTCCGGAATGGGAAAGATATAGATCCCTTCAAGATCCCGGTCGTTCTCATTGATAAAGACTTGATCGATGGAGGTTATCGCCGCCTGACGGTCGATCTCCACCTGAACGCGATGATATTTGATCGCGAACGGTTCGGCATTGTCATATACTCCTGGTTCCGACTGTGGAATGAGGATGCCGTCGGCAAGAACCACGGTGCACCAAAGCATCAAAATTCCTGCGGCCTGCAGGAGCGGGAAACGTTGACGATGGACGGTTGGTTTCATCTTTATTCTCCTTATTTCCCCCATTCCCCTGCCCCATGAGTGTTCTTCTACCCATGGAGTCTCCAACGCCGGCCGATTCGTTTACCATGACGGGGTTAAATCTCGCATCATTGCGGGACTGAGGCTAAGATGGTGTCTCGATTCATGAAACGGGGGGCGGATTGAGCGACATCCTGCTATTCGTGCCTCTTTTGGCACTTGTCTTTATGGCCGATCTGGGTCTTCTCTGGCGGCCCGCCGGGGTGATCAGTCAAATCCTCTTGGGACTGGCCAATCTGATCCTCGCGATCTTTGGGCTCGCCCTCTTGTCGATTTCCCTCCATCCGATCCCTCCCGCGATTCTGGAAGAGGGCTTCAGCGGAATCGATGCGGCCTTCATCTCGGCGCCGCTGGGTCTCTGTCTTCTGCTCACCGGCATTTCAGCCGGATTGTTTCTCAGCCCCGCGATCCGCCGGATCGTCAGCCGGGCGATCCCGCTCGAGGCGGAGGGGCCGGTGTCCGCGGCGGCGATGGTCCTTTCTGTTGATCTCATCGGTGTGAGTGTCGCTCAGCTCATCACGTTGCCCGCCCTCTTCACACTCTCACTGAGCACGCTGATTACGCCCACCCGGATTTGGGTCCAGAGCCTCAGCTTTATTCTTCTCGGATGGGTGGGTGTCGGGTTTCCCCTGAGACGGAATCTCCGGGATTCGTTGCAGCGTTTGGGTTGTCTCCCGCCGCGTCCGCGAAGGATATTATTGGCGATCGTCGCGGCGGCGGTCATGGTTCTATTGAGTGGGGTTATGGATACGGTGTGGCGGAGTCTTGATGCCGCGGGATTCGCCGTCTTCGAGGAACATTTCGGGAGGTTTTTTGAGGCTTTCCACTCGACCTGGGGCCTTCTGACGGTTGGATTGGCCGCCGGGATCGGGGAAGAGATACTGTATCGGGGCGCGATACAGCCCAAACTGGGTCTTCTTCCGACATCGATACTCTTTGCAGTGATACATTCTTATTACGGCCTTTCTCCAGCCTTCGCGTGGATATTTCTTTTGGGTTTGGGCTTGGGATATCTCAGAAAAAAAACCGATACAACAACCTGCATACTCTTTCACGCGGTCTACAATATGTTTTCTTTCTTTATGGGAACACAGTGAGAACTATCGAAGATGAAATTCACTGAAGATAAGGATTATGCTCCTTCTCATCCTTGAGGATAGTGACCGGACCATGCCCCGGTATGATCAATGTCTCATCCGGGAGGATGAGAAGCCGCTCCCGGATCGATTGCATCAGCTGTTCGTATGAGCCTCCCCATAGATCGGTGCGTCCGATACTGCCCATGAAAAGAACATCTCCGCAGATGAGAAGGGGATGGCGCTGGAGTGGGAGGCCGGCCGCGGATGACAACCCCGCTTTGGCGCCGGTCCAAGTTCCTTCGGCCTCTTCAATCGTGACACTTTCAAAATAGAGGCAGACACCACCGGGAGAGTGCCCGGGGGTGTGGATGATCTTGCCCATGTTCTCCCCGAGGGAAATGGCCTGGTTGTCCGCCAGCCTTGCGGTGATCGGCGTGTCCGGAGGCGGGGCGCATCCCAGCCATTCGGCCTGAGCCTGCTTCATGTCATAGAGGGGCTGATCATCCGGGTGAAGAAAAACATCGACTCCGAGGGCTTCCCGCACGGGCGCCACGGCGCCGATATGATCCAGATGGGCGTGTGTCAGAATAATGGCTTTCACCTCAAGATGGTGGCGCGCCAAGGCGTCTAGAATCGTTTCGGGCTCTTCACCCGGATCGATGACCAATGCCTCCCGGGTCGCGGCATCACCCAGGATAACGCAATTGCATTGAATCGGTCCGACAGGGATGACATCGATAATCATTTCTTGCCAGCGCTCCCCTCAGCAGTGACTTCCACGGCCCGGCCCAGGCGCACGAAATGCAGGTATGAATGGATCTTTTCCGCCCCCCAGAGTTTCCGGGCGGCAAGCTCATAAAGATTGATCTGGAGCGTATAAGTCTGAACCCGTCTCGTCAATTCATCATCGTTCTTAATGAGGTCGGATTTGTAATCCAAGAGATTCCAATCCCCCGATGTATCGGGCCAGAGGAGATCGATCTGCCCCTGGAGCATCGTCCATTCTTTCCTCAGAATTTCTTCAGGAACATCGGGCCAGGACCTTGCCGGCAATCCAAAGAGATCCGGCATCCGGGGCCCGAGAATCGTCTGAAGTTCGAAGAGATTCAGTTTGAGCGTAAAACTGGTTTCGCGGTGGACATCCGACGGATTTTTATTCCACGCCCGAAGTAGGGAGAGGCCTTGTTCTGAATTGTAAAAGGATGTCAGCCAATCCAGGAGATCCTCATCCAGAATCCGCGAACCGAGGTGATGCTGTTGAACTATTTCCTGCACCGGGCCGGCGAGGGTTTCGTTCGTTATGGCGCCGTCAAGCGCAAGGGTGCGGGCCAGTTGATCCAAATCAAGCTGTTCGAGGATGGTATGAATATCCGAACCGAGATGCCGGGGGGCGATGTCCCGGTCTTTATCATTCCGGCCCGCCGCAGGCGCTTCGCCCGCGGGCTTAATAAAAGTCGGGGGCCAAACCCCGGTGGTATCTTGATCCGCAAAGGGGAGCGCGGCGCCTTCCTCCCAGGCCTCCCGGCGGCGCCATTCATCGGCCTTCTGCTTCAGCTCGGTCACCCAGTAGCGTCCTTGTACATTGTGAAGCCAGGGCGCGTCATAGACGGTTTGAATCGCCGACTTCCAGCGCTCTTCCCGCTCTTGATCGGAAGGGTCCCCCTCCGTCCGGGACGGCAGCGCCTCGCGGCGCCGTATCCGTTCGCGGGTCGGGGAGGGCAGGGGATTCGCCGGCTGAGCGGGAAAGAGGCGGTCGATCTCCGTTGTAAAAGTGAGGCGCCGGTCGACATCCACCGGCGCGCCGAGGAGAACGGGAAGAATCCACCCCGTCAGCGCTGAATTGCCGGCAGGGTTCGAGAGGGCTTCGGGGGACAGGGGCAGGGGCTCCGGTTGATCCAGGTGCTTGTCGCTGATGGGTGATCCGACAAGGATCAGTTGTTCCCTGGCCCGGGTGAGGGCGACATAGAGGATCCTCATCTCCTCATAGGTACTCCGTCGTTTCTCGATCTCTTTTAACGCCCTATGAGCGACGGTCGGTAGCTTAACAAAACTGTCCGGTTCCAAAATATCCATGCCGAGACCGTGCGCGGTGGCGACAAGCGGCGCCCCATCGCGCCGGCCCTGCAGGCGCCGGCCGAGTTGCGCCACAAAGACAACGGGAAACTCCAAACCCTTCGCCATGTGAACCGAGAGGATCCGCACCGTGTCGCCCTCTTCCGCCGCGCCGGGTGTCTGCGGCAGTTCGCCCGCTTCCACCTGAACGGCGTCCAGCCAGGAGAGCAGGCCGGTGAGGGAATGACCGTGATCGATTGTGTAGGATTGTACAAGATCGACCAGCTTCTGAAGATTCGCCTGGCGCAACCGGCCCTGCGAGCGTGTTCCCATCACGGCGGGCAGGCCGGCTTCCTGCAGGATCCCGGCCACGACAATGCCGAGTTCATCGCGGCCCAGACGCCCGCGCCAATCCCTCAGCTTCATGACGGCGACCCGGCACAGGCCTGCCAACCGATCGCGGGCTTGCGGCGGGAGCTTGCCCTCCTTGCCCACCAGTTTCCGCTCGACCTTGGCGGCCATCGCCTTTCTTGGGGAATTCGTGGGGGAGTGGGACTTTTCATCACCATCAACCAGCCGGTGCATGGCCGGCCAAAGATGCCGGGCCTTCGGGAAGGCGATTCTGAGAAGGGCCAGATCATTGTCTTCCCAGCCGAACGAAGGCGAGCGGAGGGTGGCGGCAAGGGGTATATCATTCAGCGTATTGTCCAGGGTGCGGATGAGATTCAGCGCCGTGTCGATTTCATCGGTTTGGAAGAATCCCGCCCCCCGGCCGACGATCGCGGGGATCCCTTCGCGGCGGAAGATTTTCAGGAATGTCTGCCCCCAGCCCGTGCCCGGACTGCGCATGAGAACGGCGATATCTCCCCAGCGGGTTTCGCGCCAGATTTTCTTTTCCGGATCCCAAATCCGGCGTCTTTCCAGATTCACCAGCTCCTTTATCCGGCGGGCGATCAGCAGCGCCTCGCGTTCCGGTCCGCTGCGAGGCCGGATGGGCGGATCCTCTTTATCGCCGTTCACGCCCTCATTCTGCGCCTCGCCGCGCGGCGGTGGGACAATCATATGAAGTTCTACAAGTGGATCCTCGGGTGGATTCTCCGGCGGACCCGCTGATGATTCTCCCGGCGGATGGATTCCGAGCCGTTCGTACCGGATTCCCGGGTTGAGCGCCTGCCCTTTCCAGGGAGCGCCCAGGGTTGTTTTGTTAAAGAGATGGCTGAAGAGCGTATTCACAAAATCCAGAACCGGCGGCCGGGATCGGAAGGAATCGTTGATCTGAATCGAGGTGTTCTCTTCGATGAGCCGGCTGAAGATCTCGGGCGCCGATTGGCGGAATTGATAAATGCACTGCTTCAGATCGCCGACGAGAAACTGGATCCGGCCGCGCGTCAGGCGATTGATGATCCTCGCTTGCAGGGGATTGATATCCTGAAACTCGTCAACGAGAACATGATCGAAACGGCGCGCCGGATCGAGTCCCATGCGCCGCTCATCATCCAGCAGACGGGCCGCGCGCAGCTCAAGATCAGCGAAGTCGAGAATCCCGCGCCGGGTTTTTACACAATCGTATTGCTTCATGATCTCACGAAGCACATCGGAGAGCAGGGCGCTGAAGCGTGCGATTTTTTTCTCCTGCTCCAAAAGATCTGCAGGCGCCGCCGGCAGCCAGGCGAAAGCGCTCTTTTCTATCGCTCTTTTGAACGCCTCCTTTTTATCCTTCGCCGCGGGGGAGAGATTCCTGGTGTTCGGGAGGCGGGCTTTCCACCCCGCTTCGGCGACGGCGCACCCGGTTGAAAGGAGGACATCGCGCAGACGCCACAAATCCTCAAAGGAATCATCCGGCTCCGGGAGCGCGGCCAGGCCGGCCGCGGCCTCCTGAAGCTCAATCGACTTCGGGGTCAACTTTGCTTCATTCCGCAGCTGTTCCGCCAACTCCCGTCCCGTCCGCCGGATCCATTCCAGGTCCCCGACGGCGAGCCCGCGATAAAGGCCGCGATAATAGACAGGGTCTCCTCTGCCATAGAGATCCAGAACCGCCCCGGGATCTTCGGAAGCGCGGACCGTATGAAGGAGTTTTTGTAAAAGGCCGTGAATACCGTCATCACGGGCCGGGCAGAGGTCCGCCAGCCGGGCGAAGAGCGCGCCGTGCTCATCTTCGTAACGGCGGTCGACCACCTCGCGTATCGTCTCGCTCAGCAAAAGGTCGCGCGCCGTCTCATCGAGGAGGTGGAAGCCCGGGTCGATGCCCGCCGTCACAGCCGATTCGCGGAGAAGCCGTGAACAGAAGCTGTGAATTGTGGAGATATAGGCGCGGGGAAGCAGCGGCAGTACGGCCCGCAGGACGGGATCATCGGCCTGCGCCACCTCTTTGTACAATCGGTCCCGAAGCTGGTCGGCCGCCTTGCGTGTGAAGGTTATGACGAGGAGCCGATGCGGATGGGTGCCGGTGCGGAGAATCTGCAGGGCATGCTCGACCAATACGGCGGTTTTTCCGGTTCCCGCCCCGGCCGTCACGAGAAGGTTCCGGTCCAGGACCTCGATGGCGAATCGCTGGGCATCGGTCCATTTCTCACTCATGATCCGCCTCCGGAGGCATTGCGGGTTCCGGGTGGCGATGCCGGATGGGGCTGCGCAGCGGATCGAAACGGCAGAGCGAGCGGGCCTCGCAATACTGGCAGGGCTTTGGATCGCCTTGGCTGGCGATGCCGTAGGGAACGGCTCCGATTTCCCCGTCCAGGATCCGCCCGCCGAATTGGGCTGTATAAGCGCGCGTCAGGTTTAACAACTGGGTCATCTCTTCGGCGCCGAGGCCCGTTTTTCCGCCGCGGCTCAGGCCGTGAACAAAGCAATGGCGCGGATCATAAGCTTCCGCCTCTTCGTCGAGAATGACACCCCGCTGGCGGATATCGAGCGGATTCTCCGGATCCCCCTGTTTCTCCTCACCGATCGGTCCGGGAAGGATCCCCACATAGAATGCGCCGGCCGGTCTGAGTTCGAAAACCTCCTGAAGGGCCAGCATATACAATCCGGCCTGCAGTTTTTCGCCTCTTTCCAGAACGGTCCGGATGGTCTCATGTTGGCGGCCCGTTTTGTAATCAAGCACGACGGCCCGCCTGCCGGCCTGGGTGTCGAGCCGGTCGATCCGTCCCCTTAACTCGATCGATCGTCCGCCCGCCGCGCGGATGACAAGGGCCGGCTTGCCGCCCTCTTCCTGTGGAAAACCAAAGGCCGCTTCGGCCAGCAACGGCTTGTACAAAGATTCGGCGAGCCGGTGCGCCTCGGCCCGGGCGTAATGGGTCAGGCCCCGCCGCCCGCGGTCCCACTGATAGCGGGATGGGGCGTCGAGGGTGAAGGCGAGGAACTCCTGCGAATCCCGCAGGGTCTTGAAAATGCGCGACAGCAGTTCCTCGACATTATTGGGATCCGGGGTGGCGCCGGGACGGCCGAAGAGGATTTCCAGGGCTTTATGCAGGGCGTTGCCCGTGTCACGCGGACGGGGCACCGCTTCAGGACGGGGTTCGATTCTCAAAATCTTGCGGACAAAGAGTTGATAGGGACAGCGGGCGAAGGTTTCCAATCCGCTGGCGGAGGTCTTAAGCTTTGAGCCGGGATAAAGCAGGGAGAGGATCTCACGATCAAGTTTCCAGGGGCGTTGATAGATGAGGGACCGGCGTAGAATTTCAAAGGACTGCGGATGGGACGATGCGCCGGCGCAGAATTCATTGTACAAGCGATCGAGATTCATGGGCGCCGATCCCATTACCGCGCGGGCTGATCCGGCCGCCGCGCCAACCTGTGGCGGCATCATTCCCGCTGTTGGCGCCGCTTCTCCCGCCTCCTCCGCTTCGATCCGCTCAGAAAGGCCGCTCCCCACCAAGGTTGTCAGCTCCTCTAATGTCTGCGGGTCGAGGATCTCTCCATCACCGCCGGGAGAAGCGATTTTCAAGCCCAGCCTCCGGGCCAGGCCGGTCAGGTAGGGCGAGGCATGCAGCGAATCCCCGGTCGCCGTCGCCGCCGGATAGGTCAGGCAGAGCCGTTCGCGGGCGCGTGTCAGGGCGATATAAACGAGATAGGCCTCTTCATCCTGGCGCGCCTGCGGGGAAGGGCCCATGGACAAGCCTTTCCGGGCGAGATCCGCCTCTTCATCCTCCGAAAAGAGCGGCCGGTCGGACACGGTGCGCGGTACGGCTTCCGCCGTAAATCCGCCGAGAATGGCGGCCCGCGCCTCATTCACGCGGCTGCGTTGAAAATCCCCGATCGTGACCGCATCAAGCGACTGCGGTGTCCGCCCGAGGCGCAAGGCCTGCAAACCTTCCCGGAGGAGGGCAGAGAAAAGGGCCGGCGTGACGGGAACATCGCCCATAAGGCGGACGCCTTCTTCAAGAAAGGCCGCGGTGCGGTCGACGACCTGACGCGCCAAAATCTTTTCTGCGGGCGTTTCCCCGGCATGAGGCCGGTCTTCATTGTATAACTCACCATTGCGCCGCTTCTTATTGTACAACGTTTCGATGAGGTTTAATTGATCAACCAGCTCAGTGAGACCGGAAGCCGCCTCGCGAAAAGGAATCGTCTCCTGACTCCAGCGTTTCTCGTAATCCTCAACCCGCAGCAGGATCTCTTCACGCACCCGGTTCCCCAAATCGCACTGTATTCTTTGAATCTCAAGTTCCTGCTCGACGGATTCATAGCGCCGCTCTTCATCATCCGGCTCTTCGATCTCCTCTGTTTCGTCCGGATTATCCTCCTCAACGCGGCGGCGGCGCGGCAGGATCATGGCCTCCCAGGGCTTGGCGGTCCAGCGATGGAACTCGATGCCGTACTGCAGCGAAAGATTTTCGACGAGATCGGCCTCGAAAGGCGTCATCTCCAGCAAGGGCGAACGAAGCAGCGACATCACGGCGTCACGGCTCCACCGCCGTTCGATAACCGCGAGGATCGACAGAAGGGCCGCGGGAAAGGGATGGGATGTGATATCGATAGGAATATCGAGAAAGAAAGGAATGTTATACCTGGGAAAGATCTCCCGCAGAAGGCCGATGTAGCCTTCCGGTTCCTGAACAAGAATCACAACATCCCGGTAGCGGGGGGGCGCTGCATTGGGACCCCGGGGCAGATCCCCCAGACGGATCCAGCGGTCAATACGCCGCGCCCAATGTAAAACCTCATCGGCCGGATGGACCGCAGCGACCGCTTCGATGACCGCTTCGGTATCGCCGAGGGTTATGCCCGGCTGACCGGGTCCAATCGCTTCCCTCTCGACCCTCTCGAGGTCGTTCTTCAGAAAGCGCGGCCGCCCCGGCAGCGGCACCAGGGCCGGCGCCCCCCCTATCTCACGGAGCGCTTCCTCGAGAATGAGGAAGGTCCGGGCGGTCGGGCTGAAGATAGGCCGGTTCAGCTTGCGATAAACCAAGGATGGAAAACCGGTTTCGGGGTAGAGCCCCATCGCCTCCGCGGCGGCGGCCTCTTCACGATAGATCTTTAGATCGGCTGGATCGAGACAGAGGGCGACCACCAGCCGGGAAGCCTTTTGCGCCAGGGTGCAGAGCATCCGGATCTCCGGCGCTGTGAAGCTCATAAATCCATCAACGACAATCTCTTTGCCGGATACGAGGGCCCCGCTTTCCTCGATCCGCTCCACCGCCATATCGAGGCGGTCTTCCGGATCCCTTAAACCCTGCTCGGCCAGGAGCTGCTCGTAGGCTTCGAGGATCCGGCCCAAGCCACGGAGTTTCTGAAGGGTTGATCCCTCGCCCGTGGGGTCATCCGTCACGTCAAAACTTATCAGCCGCTGCGCCAATGGCTGTTCTGGATCCCGCGCATGCCCCCGGAGATCCCGGATGGTTGTCGCCAGAACCCGGATGAACCCCTCTTTCCCCTTCTGCGACGCCAGTGGACCCAGATTTTCAGCCGACACCCGCTCCATCACGAGCCGGAGCAGCATCTCCCGTCCGCCCGGTTCGACGGTTTTCGGAAAGGGATCACCGGCGGCTTCGAGCAGATGGGTCAGGCGATTGAAGCTGAGGATCCGAACGTGGCGGGATCCCTCCAGATCACCGGAGAGCAGCAGGCGGTCGGCGGTATAGGTGAACTGCTCGGGGACGAGAAAGATCGTCGCCCGGCCCTCGCGCTCCCGTTGCCGGAGCGTGTCGAGACAGCGGGCGGTTTTTCCCGATCCCGCGGGGCCGATCAAGAATTCGACAGGCATCGTGCTGCTTATGGTGGTGCGGAATCAGCGGAAAGTGAAGGAGGGAATTCAGGGCATGAGTTGAAACTGCGAAAAGCGCCCATCAAGATTGTCTTGTGCGCTGCGCTGAACCCACATCCCCGCGTTGCCATTTTGTGATCTAGCTCTGAAAGCGCCGAAACCTGTTGGTAGAGAATACCCTACGGAACTTCGGACAATCGGGGATCATGTTCGAAAACGAAGATTAGATCTCGGACTCTCCCAACAGGATTTACACTTTCATGGTAAAAGCATGCGATAGATTGGACTGCGGAGGTGAAGCCACAACCAGTTCAGACTATGCTTGGTTGCCAGAAAATGACGAGTGGCCGAAGCGCGTTCCGGATGGAATAAACACGGCGCCTCTCGTTCTC
>JAHJDP010000085.1 GCA_018831195.1 Candidatus Eisenbacteria bacterium
GGTGATGATGGCGACGCGGGCATTAGGATTGTTTTCCAGGATCCACTTCGCGAGCATCACCATCACGATGCTCTTGCCGCTCCCCTGCGTGTGCCAGATGATGCCGCCCTTCTTCTTGCGCACCGCCGCCTGCGCGGCTTTAACACCGAAATACTGGTGCGCGCGCGGCAGCTTCTTCACGCCCCCGTCGAAGAGAACGAAGTCGTGGATCAGCTCGATCAGCCGGTCCTTGCGGCACATCCTGAGCAGGTACTTGTCCAGCTTGAATCGGCTGTCGTCCTGCTCGTCTTCCTTCCACTTCAGGAAATACTTTTCCGGCGTGCCGATGGTGCCGTACTTCAGGCCTTCGGAGTCGTTGCCGGCAAAGATGAACTGCACCGTGCTGAAGAACCAGGCGTTAAACTCCGGTTGCTGGTTCGAAAGATTCTGACGGATGCCGTCCCCGATGCTCACGCGGCTGTTCTTCAGCTCCAGCACGCTGACGGCGATACCGTTCACATACAGCACGATGTCGGGACGCCGCTCATGGTTCCCCTTGAGCGTCACCTCCTCGGCTATAACAAAATCGTTCTGCTCCGGCTTCTGCCAGTTGATGAGGTGGACGGTTTCCGTCACCTTGCCCGCCTCGATCTTCACCGGGACGCCGTAGCGCAGCAGGTTGTAGACGGATTGGTTATTGCCACAAAGCGTGCGGCTGTGATTGTCCGCTTCGGTGCGGAGCTTGTGCAAGGCGATGCTGATCTGCGCTGGTTTGTAACCGTTCCTGGTCAGCCATGCCGTGAGCAGACCTTCATCAATGTTGCTGTTACCATCGCGGTCGGACCAGTCGCCGAGGTAGCGGTAGCCCAATTCATCGCGGAACAGGGCGATGACCCGGTTCTGCGTGGCGCGTTCTGGTTGGCCGATAGTGGTCATAGTTTTATCGCCCCGCTTCATAGTCTGGAATAGTCCGCAGCATAAATTTATCAAAAAGCGGAACAGTGAATGCCATGTCGCCGTGGGCCGGACTGTAGATCATCCCCTTTTTAATGAGTTTGGCCCGAACCGGGCCGAGGGTGGTGATTTTGACTCCGAGAACTTCGGCGATATCTGCGGTCCGATAGGGGCCTGCGCCGAGTTCCGCCATGGCTCGCAAGTAAGTTTTTTCACGAGGAGTGAGCCGATTGAAACGCACTCGGAAAAAGTTCTCGTCAAGGCGCCGTTCGACTAATGTCGTCGTCTCTTGAACGATCCGCAGGGTGATGGGCGATGACACGGCATGGTTCCATGCCTGGTAGCCCCATTCCTGAAGAAAGTAGGGATAGCCCTGAGTCATTCGAAAGATGTCTCCAAGAGCGGCGGTTTCAACTGTCTCGCCCGCCGCTTCGATCGGCTCCCTGAGGGCTTTGGCGGCCTCGAGTTCCGACAGCGGTCCGATATCAGGAAAGTTAAAGAGCCGCTCGGCGTAGGACTTCGATTCACCGGCCAATCCCGGCAGAATCGGCAGGCCGGCGCCGATGAGCAGCAAGGGAAGCTGCCGCTGCTGCATCCTGTGCATGGCCATGATCAAGGCGCTCAATTCAGGCGACCGCAGATACTGGATTTCATCGATCAGGATTGCAACACAGGTACGGCGCTCCTCGGCGGCCTCGGCCACAGCGGTGAAGAGGCTCGGCAGGTCAATCTCCAGATCGCCGCTGTCCGCGGCACCCTGTTCGGGGTCAATGTCCAGACCGAACTCGACATCGCCGACAGTGATTTTAACCCCGCCGATGAAACTCTTCAAAACCCCAATCCCGCGACGCACTTTGTCTCCTGCCCCAGCGATCCTGTCGAGGTTGAAGAGAAGACGACGCAACTGAGGGATGAGAAGCAAGGCCAGATTTTTGTCCTCATGAGCTTCGATAAGAATGGTGCTGTATCCATCATGCACCGCCATGCGCTCCATCTCATTGAGCAGAACGGTCTTTCCGACGCCCCGTAATCCAGTCATCAGGATGCTTTTCTCTGGGCGCCTTTCTCGAATGCGACCGAGCAGGACATGGGCTTGTTCTAAGATAGCGTCACGGCCGGCCAGCTCCGGCGGTGGCGTGCCGGCACCCGGGGAGAATGGATTCTTAATCTTGTCCATCTGGATACCCCCCTCCTGTTTATAGCATTTTATACGCTCTTTTCCGTATACTATCGAATAATTTGCTATAAATGGACATAGATTATCGGAGTCTAAGCAGGCCAGATCTCCTCATTCAGCAGCTCCTACATCTTGCCCTGCATAAGGTTACGATCTTCGATAAGCCGGCTTCCAGTGGTTTTCTTGCCTCACCTTACTTTTCACCGGATTTCACTCCCAATCGTGCGTTGCCTGCCACCTCCTCTTGAATTCAGAACCGGCGGTGACCCGGCTCTGCGTGGCGCGTTCTGGTTGGGCGGCGGTGCTCATACGAGACGGATCCTCCCGGTGAGCAGTTCCTGCATCATGCCCTGCTTGATCTGCCGGGCTTTGTTGATCTTGGAATCCAATGCGGTGATCTCTGAATCCATGTCGTTTAGAATGACAGCGATGGCGGTTTGTTCTTCCTTGTTAGCGGGTTGTCGAATAGTGATCTTGTTCAGTTCAGACTTATTCAGCTTAGCCCTTGTTCCACTCGCTAGAAAACTCAGGATGTCCTTGTGGACAAGGGAATAGAAAAGGTAATCCTGATCGTATTCGCGCTTTGCCTTAAGAATGTGGGCATGATTGTTCACCCAAAATTTCCCAGACATTCGATACGCGATAGGCCGGGTCATGTATTCATCAAAGTACCCGCCGTCCTCGGCCATCAAAATTACAGAGTCGTCAACGCAAAACCGATCGATGTAATCGAGTACGCCGTTTGCGCCACAATAAGGGTAGTCTCCCTTCATCTTGGCACGTTGTACGTCATTTAGTGGAACGCGAAGGTTGTCGAGACAATCAGCAACTTCCGCAATCATCCTCACCTCCCACTTAGGGCGCCTCCCCAGGGCCTTCCCGCCCTTTAGTTCTCAATGGCATTGGCGAAGATAATCGATGTCTGCAGGAACATCCATAACCGGAAGATCCCCAACGGGGACGAAATCAATGGAAAAGGCGCAAAGAATAAACAAAAATCGATTCGCTAGGTCGTGGTATAAGAAATCGGCTCGGGATCGGTAACCTCCATCACGATGCGCCGTACCTCCTCGATCTCTTCGAGTTCCTCAGGTGTGATAATTACCGTCGTTCGGTGTATTAGCCCATATTTTCCTTTGATTGGTTAGTGGTAGGCATTGTCTACCCGGGCGAGGATTTTGTCAACGCGAAGGATTGTACGTAATAATAGCCGAGAACAGAGGGTCGGAGAATTTCGGGGATCCAGCATCAAATGACCAAATTCAATTCGCCGATCGAATCGGGGGATTTCTGTCGGGAGCACAACAAACGCGGAATTCATAAAATCGAAATGCCTGCAGAAAACCCTACCCCACTTCCTCCACCTCACCCTGCCCCTCTTTGCTGATCTCCCGCAGCTTCTTCATGATCAGCGCGCGGCGCATCGGGGAGAGATAATCGACAAAGAGCTTGCCTTCGAGATGGTCCATTTCGTGTTGCAGCACGCGCGCCATCATCCCGTCAAACGTCTCGTGCCGCTCCTCACCATTGGTATCAAAATAATGAACGCGGACTTTTTCGGGCCGTTTGATCTCGGCGACGATGCCGGGAATGGAGAGACATCCTTCATCGTAGGTCCACTCGCCGGAAGATTCCGTGGTTTCGGGATTGATAAAGGCCATGGCTCCCGGCGCCGTCTCATCAACCGCTTGCGGATCGACAACGAGGAGTCGAATCGAGCGGCCGACCTGCGGCGCGGCGAGACCGATCCCCTCCTCTTCATACATCGTCACCAGCATATCTTCCGCGAGCTGGCGGATCTCATCCGTAATTTGCTCAATCGGCTCCGCTTTCTGGCGGAGGACCGGATCGCCGTAAAGATGCACTCTTAATTTAGACATACCGTCCGCCTTTTATTTTGCTCACACCCCCGGCAGCCAATCCTCTTCTTGAAATAGACCGTTCGAATCCAATCCCAACGATGTCACAAACTCATGACAGGCCGCCGTCCACTTATCGGCATCAAAACCTTGGAGAACAGCCCCCGCAAATAACTCCCTATCAACAGGCACCAGGGCCGGAAGTTCCCGTATGCCGTAGGCGTCGCGCACCCGATTCCGCGTATCGAGCAGGATTTGAAACGAGAGCTGAAACTGATCGGCCGTTTCCAAGCAATCGCCATGTGAATCGGCCGTGATCGCCCAAACACGCCCCGCGCTTTGTGATAGCGTCCGCGCCATCCGCTCCATATACGGAAAGGCGGCGCGGGAATCGCGCTGTTCCCGCGCGAAGAAAAAGAGAAGACGGGGCCCCTCCACATCGGGAAGATCGAGCGCGAGGATCATATTGTTGATCCCCTTCAATTGAAACCGGGGGACCGGATCTCCCGGCCGCAATGGGCTCATTGAACTCACTCACCAATCCCCTTTTCCACCAGATACTTCTCCGCGTCGATCGCCGCCATGCAGCCCGATCCGGCCGCCGTGATCGCCTGGCGGTAGAGATGATCGGCCACATCGCCGGCGGCGAAGACCCCTTCCAGATTTGTGCGGCTGGTGCCGGGAACGACATTGATATACTTCTCTGGGTTCACATCGAGCTGATCCTTGAAGGGATCGGTGTTGGGTGTGTGCCCGATCCCGAGGAAGAGACCGTCGCAGGGAAAGATCGTCTCCTCGTTCGTTTTCACATTCTTAAACCGGACCCCGGTCACCTTCTTCGCCGCGACATCGAGGACTTCGGTTATCACCGAATCCCAGATAAATTCTATCTTGGGATTGTTAAAGCCCCGGTCCTGCATCGCCTTTGATGCGCGCAGCTCATCGCGGCGGTGGATGATCGTGACCTTGGTGGCGAACTTCGTTAGGAAAGTCGCCTCTTCCAACGCCGTGTCCCCGCCGCCCACGACGACGATCTCTTTCCCTCTGAAGAAGAAGGCGTCGCAAGTGGCGCAGGCCGAAACGCCGGCGCCCATGAGGGCCTTTTCCGACGGAAGCCCGAGCCACCGCGCCGAAGCGCCGGTCGCGATGATTACGGCGTGCGCCTTGAGGGTTGTACCGTCCTCGAGATCGAGCTCCTTCACCGCGCCCGTCAGCCGGCTCGCGGTCACGACGCCGCGCTGAACGCGCGTGCCGAACCGTTCCGCCTGCTTCTGAAAGTGGGCCATCAGCTCGGGGCCCATCACCCCTTCCGGAAAGCCGGGATAGTTGTCGACATCGGTGGTGATCGTCAGCTGCCCGCCCGGCTGATTCCCCTCGATGACGAGAGGCTCCAGATCGGCCCTCGCCGCGTAGATCGCCGCGGTCCATCCGGCAGGACCCGTTCCGACAATGATAATTTTCTCGATTTTCTCCATCTTCTCAGCCATCGATCCTCAATCCTCCCCCATGAACGTCCCGCTTCGATTGACCCCTTAGATTTCCCAATGCCGGATCAGATCCGCCAGCAAACGCACGCCGTAACCGGAAGGCCCCTTTGGAATGTACGGCCGGTCCCGATCCCAAAACGCCGTGCCGGCGATATCGATGTGAGCCCATTTCCGATCTTCGACGAACTCGTTCAAAAACCAGGCCGCGGTAATCGTTCCCGCGCCGGCGTTGCTGTCACCGATATTCTTGATATCGGCGAAGGATGACTTGAGATGCTCGCGGTACTCACTCCACAGCGGCAGCTGCCAGACCCTTTCACCGGTCCGTTCCGCCGCTGTCTCAATCTGCTCGATCAGCTCATCATCGTTGGAGAGAAGGGCCGCGGCGTAATGGCCGAGCGCGACCACAACGGCGCCGGTCAAGGTGGCCAGATCGATCATCGCCTCCGGCTCATAGGTCCGGGCGACATAGGTGAGCGCATCGGCGAGGATCAGACGCCCCTCGGCGTCGGTGTTCAACACCTCGATCGTCTTGCCCGAATAGCTGGTGTGAATATCCCCCGGCTTGGTCGAATGAGCGCTAGGGATATTTTCAACGGCGGGGATCGCGCCGACGATATTGACCCGGCGCTCGATATTCTTCAATCCCTTAAACAATCCCAGCACCGCCGCGGCGCCGCTCATATCATATTTCATTTCCATCATGCCGGCGGCCGGCTTGAGGCTGAGGCCGCCCGAATCAAAAGTAACGCCCTTGCCGATAATCCCGATCCAGGGCGCCGCATTGGAAACTTTGGCCTCGAGAATGATAAAGCGGCAGGGCTCGTCGCTTCCCTGCGCCACGCCCCACATCGCTCCCATTCCGAGCTTCCGGATCTCATCCGGACCCATCACCTTGCACTTGTAACCATCCTGCTTCGCGATCTGCTTCGCCTGCTCGGCGAGGAAGGTCGGGGTCGCGTGATTGGCCGGCAGACCCTGAAGCCATTTCATATAATTCGCCGCGGCCGCGAGCGCCGATCCCTTCTCCACCGCGCGGTTGAAGATCGTTTCGCGCGAGCTGTCCGGCTCAACAAGGGTCCAGCTTTCCAGCTGCTTCAACTTGTCGACATCCTTTGTACAATATTGCAGGAACTGGTGGGTCGCGAGCGCCGCCGCCTCAACCTGCGCCTGAACCCAATCTTCATAATCCAGGCTGCCCGGCGCCTCACCGAGGAGCAGCGACATCCCCTCTTTAATCCCCATATCCCGAACCTTGCGGGCGGCGGTTCCGATCGCCTGGCGAACCCGATCGAGGGTGATATCGCCGCGCTTCCCCAATCCGACCACGAGAATCCGCCGCCAGGGCGAGCCGTCGGGGGTATAGAGCAGCAGCGTCTCCTTGAATTCCCCTTTGAAATCGCCGGAGGCGAGCGCCTCTTTAATCCGGCCGCCGGCTCTCTCGTCGACCCTGCGGGCCTGCCGAAGGAGCTTGCCCTCTCCTTCCCAGGCGCCCAGCACCAAAACCTCCGCCACCGCCTCCTCGACGGGCCCAATCCGGCCGGCCACCTTCAAGCGCCTGATATCCTCCATTTCCACCTCCCCATGGACGCAATGTCCTGATTTTCCACGGCTATCGCCCGGACCGAGGCCCATTCCGGCCCTTTCCAGGCCTAACCGGTGCAGGGTACCACAGAGGTGGTCTCGATTCCAGGGATTGCTCTGGCCTTCCACCCCTCTTCCAAGTATATTCGAGGCGGTTTGCCTTCCAGGAAACAGGGATCAGCCGGCCCCGGGGTCCAGCCGGGGCATCAAGCGAGGTATCAAGATGAAGAGACAATTTGCGGTGTGGGTCGCCCTCTGCCTTCTCCTTCTTTCCACCGGCTCGGTCATCGCGGGCAAGAAGGACCAAGGCGATGAGGACGCCAAAAAGAAGAGCCCGATGAGCGCGGGGACCTTCTCCGGGCTCGAATTCCGTTCCATCGGCCCCGCCCTCACTTCAGGACGGATTGGTGACTTCGCGGTCGATCCGGAAAACCCGGCCCACGCCTTCGTCGGGGTTTGCTGCGGCGGTCTCTGGAAGACCACCAATGCGGGGACGACCTGGGATCCCGTTCTCGACGGCGAGGGATCCTACTCGATCGGCTGTGTGACCCTCGACACGCATGACCCTCTCGTTGTCTGGTGCGGCACCGGGGAGAACAACAGCCAGCGCAGCGTCGGTTACGGCGACGGCTTGTACAAATCGGTCGATGGCGGCAATTCCTGGAAGAAAGTCGGATTGGAGAATTCTGAGCACATCGCGAAGATCCTCATCGATCCCCGGGACAGTGATATGGTCTACGTCGCGGCGCAGGGACCGCTCTGGAATCCCGGCGGCGACCGCGGCTTGTACAAAACGACGGACGGCGGGGCGACGTGGAATTTGATATTGGAGATCGACGAGAACACCGGCGTCACCGATATCCTTATGGATCCGCGGGATCCCGATCTTCTCTACGCCGCCTCCTACCAGCGGCGCCGGCATATCTGGACCCTTATCGACGGCGGCCCCGGATCGGGGCTCCACAAATCGACCGACGCGGGCCTGACCTGGACGAAGCTGGACAAGGGGCTCCCCTCGGGCGATATGGGCCGGATCGGCCTCGCCCTATCCGCCAATCCCGATATTGTTTATGCGCTGGTCGAGGCGGCCGATGACGGCAGCGGCTTCTACCGGAGCACCAACCGCGGCGTCTCCTGGGAGAAGCGCAACGATTATGTCAGCACAAGCCCGCAGTATTATCAGGAGATCATCGCCGATCCGGTCGATCCGGATAAAGTCTACTCTCTCGATACCGTCACGCGCGTGACGACCGACGGCGGCAAGTCTTTCGAGCGGCTGGGCCAGGATCACCGGCATGTCGATGATCACGCCCTCTGGATTGATCCGGCCCACACCGATCATATCCTCATCGGCGGCGACGGCGGAATCTATGAATCGTGGGATGACGGCAAGAACTGGCAATTCAAATCCAATCTTCCTGTCACGCAGTTCTACCGGGTCTGTGTCGACAACGATCTGCCCTTTTACAATGTTTATGGCGGGACTCAGGATAACAACACCCTCGGCGGCCCCTCCCGCACGATCAACCGGCAGGGGATCATCAATGCCGACTGGTACGTGACGCAGGGTGGGGACGGTTTTGAACCGCAGGTCGATCCGACCGATCCGAACATTGTCTACAGCCAGTCCCAGCATGCCGGAATCGCCCGTTACGACCGGCAAAGCGGCGAGCGCACGGAGATTCAGCCGAAGGAGCTCCCCGGTGAGCCGATCAACCGCTGGAATTGGAACTCCCCCCTCTTGATCAGCCCTCACAACCACACCCGGCTCTACTTCGCCAGTCAAAGGGTCTATCGCAGTGATGACAGGGGCGACAGCTGGACGCCGATCAGCGGGGATCTCACCCGGCAGATCGATCGCAACACCCTTCCCGTGATGGACCGGGTTTGGAGCGTTTCCGCCGTCAGTAAAAACTGGAATACCTCCTGGTATGGCAGCATCGTTTTCCTTGATGAATCCCCTCGCGTTGAGGGATTGATCTATATCGGAACCGATGACGGATTGATACAGGTCTCCCCCGACGGCGGCGGCAGCTGGCGGAAGATCGAGAAGATCAAGGGCGTTCCTGAAATGTCGTATGTCTCGACGGTGCGGGCGTCGCTGCATGACGAAAACACCGTCTATGCCACCTTTGACAATCATAAGAAGGGCGATTTCAAACCCTACGTCTTCAAGAGCCTCGATCGCGGCAAGAGCTGGGCGCCGATCACCGGTGACCTTCCCGAACGCGGTACGGTTTATACATTGGTGGAAGATCACGTCCGCCCCGGCCTCCTCTTTGCCGGAACCGAGTTCGGCGTCTTCTTCACCGTCGATGACGGAAAGAAATGGATCCAGCTGAAGGGCGGGATCCCGACGATCTGTATCCGCGATCTCGATATCCAGCGGCGGGAGAATGATCTTGTGGCCGCTTCTTTCGGGCGCGGCTTCTACATTCTGGATGACTACTCGCCCCTGCGCAAAATCGATGCGGCGGCGCTCGAGCAGGAAGCCCTCCTCTTCCCCGTGAAGAAGGGCCTCATGTTCTTCGAGCGGGGCCGG
Organism: Candidatus Eisenbacteria bacterium; assembly: GCA_018831195.1. Lineage (NCBI taxonomy): Bacteria > Candidatus Eiseniibacteriota > Candidatus Eiseniibacteriota bacterium. The sequence continues at coordinate 9,583 of JAHJDP010000085.1, forward strand.
CTCGGCTGGGGCGACAAGGCATCCCAGGGGGCCGCTTTCTACCAGGCCAAGAATCCGCCCGTGGGCGCCGTCTTTTCCTATTACCTCAAGGAGAGCCCCAAAACGTTAAAGGAGTCGCGGCGGGAGAAAGAGAAAGAGGCCGCCAAAACCGGCGGTCCTGCCGGCTATCCGACCTGGGATGAGCTGCGCACCGAGGACCGGGAGAAAGATCCCGAGCTGACCTTGACGATCAGCGATGCCGACGGGCAGATCGTCCGGCGCATCAAGGGCAAGGCCTCTTCGGGAATCCACCGTGTCACCTGGGATTTCCGTTATCCGGCGCCCGATCCGGTCTCAATCTCGGACGACCATCCCTGGTGGTGGAATCCCCAGGGACCGGTCGCCATGCCCGGTCTTTACAGCGTTACGATGACGATGACGGTCCGGGGTGAAACGAAGCCGCTCGGGCAACCCCAGCCTTTTGAGATCGAGACGCTCGGGCTCGCTTCGATGGAGGCCGAAGACAAGGCGGCGGTTCTGGCCTTTAACAAAAAGACCGCGCGGCTCCAGCGGGCTGTCCTGGGCGCTTCAAAGGTCGCCGATGAGACCCAACAGCGGATCCGTCTCCTCCGCAAGGCCTTCTACGAGACGCCTGGCGCCGATCCAAGCCTGGTGGCCGACCTGAACCGAATCGAAACAAAGTTGCAGGACCTTCTCGTTATCTTCAACGGCGACGACGTCACCTCGCGTCTCTGGGAACCGACCGCACCCTCCGTCAGGGGACGGATCGGCAGTGTTGTTGAGGATTGCTGGAACCGATCTTCGGCGCCGACCAAAACACAGGTCGACGAATATCAGATCGTCGCCGGCCAGTTCGCGCCGATCCTGGCCGATCTGAAATCGATGGCCGAGGTGGAACTCCCCGCTATCGAGCAGAAACTCGAGGCGGCCGGCGCCCCCTGGACACCGGGGCGTATCCCGGTCTGGTCGCCGGAGTAAAGCGCAAGGAGCAAAAACCGGGGCCTCGCAGGGCTCTTGGGGCAAACTAGATCTTCTTGTGTTTCCAGACGCCGCTGCGGTAACGCCACGTGAGAAGAATATTCACTAAAACAAAGTGAATGAGGCCCCCCGACCATCCACCGGTGATGCCCCATCCGAGGGGGTAGGCGAAGAGGTAGGCGAGCGGCACAAAGATCAACCACGAGCTGAGGCCGAAGACCCACATCGTGAAGGTCGTATCCCCCGCCCCCTGCAGGGCGCCCGAGTAGCTCATCTGCAGCGCATCCATGATTTGGAAAAGGGCCAGCATGGGAACAATGGAAACGCCCGCGGCAATGACACCCGGATCGCTGTTGAAAATGATAAAGAGATACTTGCGGGCGATGAGAAAGATCGCGGCCACAAAGAGCGAATAGATGATGTTGATCCTGACATTCATCCATCCGCATTTTTCAGCCAGCGCGACATGACCCGCACCGATATACTGCCCGACGAGGGTGGTGGAGGCCTTGGAGATGCCGTTGGCCGGCATAAACGAGACGCTGAGGAGTTGAATGCCGATCTGGCTCGCGGCGAGCTGATTCGTGCCCAATCGCCCGATGATCGACATAAAAACCGCAAAACTCCCCATATCGAGGAAAAACTGGAATCCCATTGGGATCCCCACCTTTAAAAGCCGGCGCATCGATGAGATTCTGAACTGAAAATCGCTTCGCGTATGATAGAGTTCATTGATTTTCGGCCGCAGGAAAAGGATCAACAGAATAATAAAGCCGCAGGCATTGGCGGTTGCCGTGGCAATCCCCGCCCCCAGCGTCGTGAGCCGCGGGAAGGGCCCGACCCCGAAGATCAGCATGGCATCCAGAAATATATTGATAAGGTTGGCGATGATCGCCGCGACCATCGGCGTTTTAACATCACCGATTCCGCGGAAGAAGCTTGAAATGGCGAAAAGTCCCAGCACCGCAAAGGCGCTCGACATCCTGGCGCGCGAATAGCGAAGACACTCATGGATGACATCCGGTTCGGGACCGGCCAGGGAGAGCAGCCAATCAAACTTCCAGAGAAAGAAAAGGAGGATGACCGCCCCGGCGAGACTGAGATAAAGGCCCTGCCAGGTGAAGGTCGCGCACTCGCGGTGGTTCCCCGCCCCTTTCGACTGGGAGACGAAGGTCGTGACCGCATGAACGCCGCCGACAAAGAATGTATAAAGGGTCCAGATGAGCATCCCGCCGAATCCGGCGGCGGCCAATTCCACCTTCCCCACCCTGCCGAGGAACATCGAGTCGACAAGCCACATGATCGTCGTGGAAAACATTCCGATAATCGTCGGATAGGCCAGGCGCAGAGTCTCACGAAACGAGCCGGGGCGGGTGCCCGGAACCACGATTGATTCAGTGAGCGGTGCTGTGAGCCCTGGATTTTGGGTCATCTCTCCCACACACCCTCCACCTCACATAAAAGAGGGAGGCTCGAATATCCGACCTCCCCGACCCTTGATCCCGCATCTGTCCCGTACTTGCACTGAACGGCTATTTCTTCAGTCATTCTCGCGCTCATTAACTCTCTAATTCATCCGTCTTTGCATACTAATGAGTATTGTCGGTTCCGCACACCCCATTTTCAATCCAAAGGTGTTCGAATTCCTCGAGCAGGATTAGTTTTGGTTAATGAAATTCAAATTATTTTTGGCTATGGTAATATTCGGACTGGGCAAAATCTCAGGGGGGACCTATGCACGCGCCAGGGGCGGAAATCTCAAGAGAAGTTCTATGGAATATCAAGGGGACGGGCTTTCCCATCGGCCCCATCCTCATGTACAGTTTCGCGGCCATCACCATTTTCCTCTTCTTTCGCGGCCTGTCGCGCAGCGGCTTCTTCAACCGTCTGAAAATCGCAAAGCTGGCCACCGGGACCGATGTGGATCGAACCGGCAATCCCTGGGGACGATTTTGGTTTACAGCCGCAGATGTCTTCGCCCACCGGCGAATCCTGAAGGAACCCTACCAGGGCCTCTTTCACTTCTTCATTCTCTGGGGTTTCATCGCCCTCCTCATCACAACGACCATTGTCTTTCTTCAGGCCGATCTTATCTATCCCGTCTGGAAAGTCTGGTTTATGAAGGATGCTTTTTATCTCGGGCTTTCCCTCTTTGCCGATCTTTTCGGCCTCCTCGCCATCACCGGCGTCTCAATGGCCTTGGCCAGGAGACTCTTCTTCAAACCCAAATGGTTGGATGAGAAACCGGAAGATAATATCATCCTGTGGTCCTTTCTCGGCATCCTAGTCACCGGGTTCATTGTAGAAGGACTGCGGCTGCAGGCGACGGAGGTCAATCCGGCGAACCCGATGCATGCCCATATCTGGACCTCACCGGTGGGAAGGATGCTCGCCTACCTCCTATCGGGGATGAGTCTCTCCGCCATTTATATAACGCACAAGATTCTTTGGTGGTTTCATATTCTCGGCGCTTTCGCCTTTATTGTTTTCATCGCCTACTCAAAACTTTTCCACATGATCACCACACCGGTGAATATCTATCTGCGGGCCCGGACCGCCCAGCCCCCCATCAAGACAATGCCGCCCGAGTCCTTCGAAGACGCTGAGACCTTCGGCATTCACAATATCGAGGAGTACTCCCGAAAGGATCTCTTTGACAGTGAGGCCTGCATGCGTTGCGGGCGGTGCGTCGAGGCCTGCCCCGCCTTCATGACCGATAAGCCGCTGGTGCCGAGAGATATCATCCAGGATCTCCGCACCTATCTCGAGGCGAAGGCGAAGATGGTCACCGGTGACGACGGCATTTACAAAATCGTGCCGGATGAAGCTTACAAGGGCCCGGCATTGATCGGGGATACTATCAAAAAGGAAACGATCTGGTCTTGCGTCACCTGTATGGCCTGCGTGGAGGCCTGCCCCGCCTATATCCTCCAGTTCCCGAAATTGATCGATCTGCGGCGATATCTCGTCATGATGGAGTCGGATTTCCCCGCGGGGGTCGCCGACACCTTCAAAGGGATGGAAAGCCAATCCAATCCGTGGGGTCTCGGGGCGCATACCCGGGCCGAATGGGCCGATGGTTTGGATGTCCCGCTGCTGTCGGAGAAGGGTGAAGCCGAGTATCTCTTTTATGTCGGCTGCGCCGGTGCTCTGGATGACCTAAACAAAAAGAATGCCGTCGCCATGGTGAAGATCCTCAAGGCGGCCGGCGTCGACTTCGCCATCCTGGGCACAGAAGAGGGCTGCTGCGGCGATTCCGCAAAGAAGATGGGTAACGAGTACCTTTATCAGATGCTCGCAACGGCAAATATCGAAAAGTTTAAAGAGTACAAGGTCAAAAAGATCATCACGCTTTGTCCTCACGGCTATAACCTGCTCAAGCATGACTACAAGGAGCTCGACGGCGATTACGAGGTTTATCATTACACCGAGATTCTCGACACCCTGATAAAAGAGGGCAAGCTCGCGCTGAAGAATCCCATTGATCATCTCGGAACCATCACCTACCACGACTCCTGCTACCTTGGACGGTATAACAATATCTATGATCAGCCCCGGAATATTCTCAAAGCCCTCAACTCCGGCCCCATCGTGGAGATGAAAGATCACCACCGCAAGAGCTTCTGTTGCGGAGCCGGCGGCGGGCGTATGTGGATGGAGGAAGATCTGGGGACAAGGATCAATCACACGCGAACAAAAGAAGTCCTGGACGCCGGCGCCAAAACGGTCTGCACGGCCTGTCCCTTCTGCCATACGATGCTCTCCGACGGGATCAAGGAACTCAATCTCGAGGAAAAGCTCACCGCGGTCGACATCGCGCCATTGGTGGCGAAGGCGGCGGGGCTGTAGCCGCCATCAGATCCGGCGGCGGGATCGCTGTTGCAAAAGCTGAACGTCAGGGGAAAGCGGCCGGCCCTATCTCTGCTGCAGGGTGACGTCGGTTTGAATCCCGGCGAGAATTCGACCGGCGACGCCCTCGGCATCGAGTCCCAGCGTCTTCAAAAGGAAACTCCGGGAGCCGTGGGTCACAAACTCATCCGGAAGACCGATGTGAATTCGGCGGTGCGCGGGGGTCTCGGGCATATCATTCAGCCAACGGGCAACCTTCGCGCCGAATCCCCCGTTGAGAACATTCTCTTCCATCGTGACAATCGTACGATGCTTGTCCAGCATCCGGTTCAAGAATTTTTCATCCATAGGATTGATAAACCGGGCATTGACGAGGGTCGGTGTGAGGCCGGCGCGATCGAGGATCGGGACGGCTTCTTCCGCCACACCGGCCATCGTCCCCACGGCCAGGATGCACAGGTCCTTCCCCTCTCGCATCACTTCCCAGCTGCCCAAAGGGATCTCCTCGAAGGAATCATCGAGGGGGCCCTGTTCGGGGATCGACACGCGGGGATATCGAACGGCGAAGGGATTTTCCTTCTGCATCAGTCCGGTATAAAGAAGATTGCAGAGTTCCCGGCCGTTGCGAGGGGCGCAGAGGATCATGTTGGGCACGCAGCCGAGATAAGAGAGATCAAAGGCGCCATGATGCGTCGGTCCGTCTTCCCCCACGATACCCGCCCGATCCAAGGCAAAGACGACCGGCAGCTTCTGCAGGGCGACATCGTGAATCACCTGGTCGAAAGCTCTTTGAAGAAAGGTTGAATAAATCGCCGTGACGGGACGCAACCCCTGCGCCGCCATGCCGGCGGAAAAGCAAACAGCATGCGCCTCGGCGATACCGACATCGAAAAAACGGCCGGGGTGTTTCTCGGCAAAATTGTGCAACCCTGTGCCTTCCGCCATCGCGGCGGTCACGGCCACCATCTCGGGGAAAAGCTCGGCTAATCTGAGCATCGCGCCGGAAAATACATTTGTATAAGCAGGGCCGTTGGGCGCCGCCTTGACCTTGCCGCTTTCAGATGTTACCGCCGCCGCCAGAGGTTTAACACCGTGATACTTGACGGGATCCCCCTCCGCTGATGGCAGCCCCTTCCCTTTCGTGGTGAGAACATGAACCAGGATCGCACCTTTCATTCCCCGCACCCGCTCAAGAACATTGACGAGACTTTTCACATTATGCCCGTCGAGCGGGCCGAGATAGCGGAATCCCAAATCCTCAAAGAACATCCCGGGAACCATGAGGGTCTTCAGGCTCTCCTCCAACTTGCGCACCGTCTGGCGGACGGCGCCGGTCGCCGGCATAAATTCCGTGAGTTTCCAGACTTCGTCTTTAACGCGATTGAAGAGGGGGCTTGAGATCATGTGCGACAGGTGCTTTGACAGGGCCCCGACGTTCGGGGAGATCGACATCGCATTATCATTCAGGATGACGACGAAGTCGGTCTCGGCCGATCCGGCATTATTAAGACCCTCATACGACAGACCGCCGGTCATCCCCCCGTCACCGACCACGGCGAGGACTTTGTAATTCTCATCCGCCAGATCGCGCGCAATCGCTATCCCCAGCGCCGAGGAGATGGCGGTGGAAGCGTGACCGGCGCCGAAGGCATCGTAGGGAGATTCCATCCGCTTACAGAAGCCGCTGAGCCCGCCGGCTTGGCGGATGGTCTTCATCTCATCGCGCCGGCCGGTCAATACCTTGTGGATGTAGCTCTGATGGCCGACATCCCAGACCATTTTATCCCGCGGGGTTTCAAAGACCCTGTGGAGAGCGACCGTCAACTCCACCACCCCGAGGCTGGGAGCCAGATGCCCGCCGACACGGGTTACGATCGGTACGATGTAGTCCCGGATTTCTTGACAGAGGGTAACCAGTTCGGCGGGTGTAAGGGCTCGAAGGTCGGCCGGTGAATTAATCCGGCTCAGCAGGGGTCCCGGAGATATCTCCGGATAGGGATCCAGCTTCCCCTGGCTGTTCCTGGATCTTTCCACCAATTGATTCTCCTTGGCGCTTGGATCTGAAGGAATAAGGCCCGTTGTGCGGGCCTCGATTAGATTCTCAGCTAAAAGAACCCCAAACCTTAAACGTAGGTCCGCCTCCTGAGGCTGTCAAGCCGTCCTCCCTGGAGCCAAAAGGCGCTTGGATCGTCTTTTAGAGGGAAGACCGCTTGAGATGGGGTTCTCGCGACCCTAAAATGCTGAAAGATTCAGGAGCTGAAATCGATAATTGAGCCAGGGGTCAAACGTTGGCGGGAGGTGCGCGATGCTAAAGGTCGGCGTGATTTTGTCTGGATGCGGGGTTTTTGATGGAACGGAGATCCACGAGGCCGTGGCGGCTTTGATCGCCTTGGACCGGAAGGGTGCCGAGATCATCTACATGGCGCCCAACGGCCCGGCGATGCATGTCATCAATCATCTGTCGAACGAGACCACCGGCGAGAGCCGGAATATTCTTGTCGAGTCAGCCCGGATCGCCCGGGGCAATATTAGAGATCTCGCTGAAGTGAAGGCCGCCGATATCGACGCCCTGGTCATCCCGGGGGGGTTCGGCGCGGCGAAGAATCTCTGCAATTTCGCTGTTAAGGGGGCCGACTGCGTAGCCCATCCCCAGGTCGCCCGGTTGATTCGCGAGGTGCACCGGGCCGGCAAGCCGATCGGAGCGATGTGTATCGCTCCCGCCCTGGTCGCCCGTGTGCTCGGCCGGGATGTCGCGCATCTCGAGCTCACAATCGGCAACGACCCGGGAACAGCAAAGGCTCTGGAAGCGATGGGGGCGTATCACATCAATAAATCGGTGAAGGAAGTCCACGTCGATGTAAAAAACCGCGTCGTCACCACCCCGGCCTATATGTTAGGTTCCAGGGTCAGCGAGATCGCGGCCGGCGCCGATAAGTTGGTGGAGGAACTTCTGCGCCTCGTGTCATAGATAAGTGTAAGGGATGTGCATGGCCATAGATGGAACAACAGCGGCGGAACTGCTGCAAAGAGTGGCGCTTTATTGCGAACTGCTCGGTGAAAATCCGTTCAAAATACGCGCCTACGCCAATGCGTCTCGTATTGTTAAAGAGATGGCGCCCGAGGATCTCGCGACCCTGATCCGCGGGGAAGGACCGAAAATCCCCGGGATCGGAAAAGGGATGCTGGCCGACATTCAGGAGCTGTTCGCCACGGATAAATTGGAGTTATTGGAAACACTGCAAACGCAGGTTCCGGAGGGGCTTCTTGAAATCCTTCGGATCCCCGGGTTGGGTCCCCGCAAAGTGCGGACACTCTGGAAGGAACTCGGGATCACCCACCCGGGCGAACTCGAATATGCCTGCCAGGAGAACCATCTCGTCACCCTCTCCGGTTTCGGTCCGAAATCCCAACACAAGATTCTTGAGGGCCTGCTCTGGAGAAAATGGATTGCCGGATGGTTTCTCCGTTCTAAAATGGAAGACGCCGGCACCTTGATCACGGCGACCCTTCTCAACGATTCCGACGCGCTTCAGGTAGAGGTCGCGGGCGAGATCCGCCGGTCCATGGAGATTGTCCGGGGGATCACCATGGTGGCGTCTATGGAGAATCCCCAAAAATCCCTGCCCCCTCTCGCCGCCAAATTTCCCGATGCGACACTCGATAAAAACATCATCCGGCTTCAGCTCAAAGACTCGATTCCCGCCGAGATCCACGCCGTCACACCGGACCTCTTTCCGCTCGCTCTTTGGCGTCTCACCGGCTCCAAAGAACACTGCCGGAATGTCACGGCCCATGCGGCGGACCGCGGTTGGGACATCGGTGAGACGGCCCTTCGCCGGAACGGTGAGGTCATCAAACCGGCATCGGAGGAAGAGTTATACAATATTCTCGATCTCCCATGGATCCCTCCGGCATTAAGGGAGGCCGATGAGCATGGGCCGTCGGTTCTGCCGCAAGAGATCCCGCGTCTCTTGAGAATCGACGATCTTGAAGGGCTCCTCCATGTCCACACGAAGTGGAGCGACGGCGCCGAGACTTTGGAAACGATGGTCGGGGCCGCCGCAGAGATGGGATGCAGTTATATCGGCATTACCGACCACTCTCAAAGCGCCTTTTACGCCAATGGCCTGACACCGGACCGCCTGATGCGGCAGGCTGAAGAGATAGAGAAGCTTCGGAAACGCTACCCCAAGATCGAGATCTGGCACGGCACCGAATCGGATATCCTCTCCGACGGCTCGCTCGATTTCCCCGACGAAGTGTTAAAGTCGCTGGATTTCGTCATCGGGTCGATCCACAGCCAGTTGCATATGGATTCCGAAGTCATGACGCGCCGGCTCATCAACGCGGTCAACAATCCCTATATGGACATTTTAGGCCATCCCACCGGGCGGCTTCTGCTGGCCCGGGAAACCAGCACGCCGGATATGGAGGCGATCCTAAAAGCCGCGGCGGAGACCGGAACGATCATCGAATTCAACGCCAATCCGTACCGGCAGGATCTCGATTGGCGCTGGATCCCGAAGGCCAGGCAGCTGGGCGTTTTGATCTCGGTGAATCCCGACGCCCACAATGTCTCGGGGCTGACTCACATCGACTACGGTATCAACACGTCCATCAAGGGGCGGCTCGGACCCGAGGGGACCTTTAACGCATTGAAACCGGAAGAAGCCCGGAAGCGGCTCAAACGGTACCGGATGAAGGTCGCCCACTGATAACCCGGCAGCGGATGGAAGGAACGCCATGACACCGAAAGGCAGCGCTTGGGTCCCCACGCCACCCTCGCCCGCAGAAAAGAAGCGGGCGCTCCGGCTTCATCGCGTCTTGGCCAAAGCCTATCCCGACACCCGCTGTTTCCTCAATTTCACGAATCCCTGGGAACTCCTCGTCGCCACGATTCTGTCGGCGCAATGCACCGACGCGCGGGTCAACATGGTGACGCCGAACCTCTTCAAAGAACTGCCGTCCGTTGAGAAGGCGGCAAAAGTAAACCCGGCCAGGCTCGAAAAGTTGATTCACTCCACGGGCTTTTACAAAAACAAATCAAAGAGCATCAAGGGGGCGGCGCAGCAGCTGATCGAACGTTTTGACGGCAAAATGCCCGAGACGCTTGAAGAGCTGGTGACCCTTCCCGGTGTGGGAAGAAAAACAGCGAATGTGATTCTTGGAAACGCCTTCGGGATCCCCGGTATCACCGTTGATACGCATGTAAGAAGGGTGTCGCAAAGACTTGATTTCACAAAAGAAACCGACCCCGACCGGATTGAGCAGGATCTTATGCTGCGGATTCCTCAAAAAGAATGGACGGATTTCAGCCACCGGACGATTCTGCATGGACGCACGGTCTGTGATTCGAGAAAGCCGAAATGTGAGGATTGTCCGCTGCTAAGAGATTGCCCGTATCCTCAATCACATCCCTAACGGCGTCATCCGCTGCAATCTCAACAACATCCTTCAGCGCTCATCAGGCGCAACCCTAGTAAGAGAGCTGCCACTCGGCCATCCATGAAGTCGTTGTGTCGTAGGCGGGATCTTGGACCCAATCGATCTGCGGGCCGATCCGGATCCGGCTGTTTTTGTGCAGATAAAAGGTCATTGTCCCTGTCCATCGGGCCAGCCCATCTCCGCGGCCCCGCGCGCGGCTTTCATTCGGCTCGAGGTATTCGGCGCGCAGGCCGATTTCCATTTTGTGTAACCCAAGAAAACGCCGCGGCGAACTCAATAAGGCCATTCCCCTCAAGCCATGGCCCCGGTCATCGAACTCCGAAACGGAAAGCCGGGGATCCACAGCCCAGGTGAGCCACTCGCCTTCGAAGCTAAGCGAGTGCCATTCAACGGCAAGCCCCAGCATGGCGGCCACAGCCTTTTTCTCATCGATCCGTGGGACATCGGGGCGCGATTTCCATTGGATGGCGCCGATCAGACTTCCGATCCCTTTCCGATTCAGAACCAGGTTGAGAACAAGATCGCTCATTCCATCGCTGATCCGGCCCTGATTCGCCCCCTCTCCATTCATGAGGGAAAGGCTCATCTGAGCCCGCCATTTCGATTTCTTCATTGTATAACGCGCTTCGGCCCCGACATCACGGCCCGCATACCCAAGTTTCCTGAGATGGTCGGATAGGAGGCCGCGCTCGATCACCGGCAGGGATCTCGATGAGGTCTCTTCCTCCAGAAGGAAGGCCTTCTTGAATTGCCCGGCCCGGATTCGGAATTTCGGATGGGGCCGCGCCTCGAGAATGACATCTTTAAGCGCCCGTGCGCTCTGCGCGGTGTCGGAAAGACCCAAATCACTCAGATCGACATCCAGCTCGAATCGAAGTTCGCTTTGGATGCGGCCCTCAAGCTGAAGCCGTGCCCGGCGGACGCTGAAGCTCCCGAACGTCCCACCCTCCTGATACCGGACCTGTAAATAACCTCCCAGCTCCAGCTGCTCGGCCCGGCCGGGCAGCACCAGCACCGTGTCGGCGTCGCCGGCGGCAAAGCACAGCGCGGGGGTGAGCAGACAGAGTATCAATACGGAGGCAGCCCCTGCAGAGCGGCGTCGTGCGGATTGATGGCGGAACAATGGAACTCGAGGCGCTTGAAGCCGGATAAATAGTTTCAATTTTCTCATCAGTCTGGAAGCCGTATCGCCATCGCGACGCCGTCTCGAATCGGAAGAAGGGCGGTTTGAAAACGCGCATCTCTCATCATGAGTCGGTTAAAGACCTGTATCGCCTTCGTCGTGTCATCGACCTCTTTCTCAGCGACACGGCCGTTCCAAAGGGTGTTATCCGTCAAAAAGAGCCCGCCGGGCCGGAGGCGGCGGGCGATCGGATCGATAACTTTCGGATAGAGGTTTTTCTCCACATCGCAGAAAACAAGATCGAGTTCCACATCCGACGCCGACAGAACCTCCAGGGCATCTCCTTGGATGAAATGGATCGTGAAGATCTTGGAGAATTGTGAAAGATTCTTTTTGCAGGCCTCGATATTGCCCGTGTCGTGATCGGTCACCGTCAAGGCGGCGCCGGGAGCCATCCCGCGAGCCAGCCAATAGGCTGAATAGCCGAAGCCGCTGCCCAACTCGAGCACGTTGCGGGGATTGACCAACCGGGCGGAGATTTCCAAGAGCCGGCCGACGGCCGATCCAACGATGGGAAAATGACGACGCCGCGCGGTCGTCTCCATCTCTTCGATCACGGGATCAGAGATTTGGTGAAGGTCAGCGAGATATTGTCCGATTTTCTCCGGAACGATAGTCACGATACCTCCTGTGATCTCGTGCGAACCACTCGAAATACCGTCATCGGCTATTGGGCGATCACCTCTTCCAGTTCGGGGAATTCTTCCCGCAGCAACCGCTCGACACCCATCTTCAACGTCATGGCCGCGCCGGGACATCCGGAGCAGGCGCCCTGAAGACGAACAAAAACAATGTTGTCACGAACATCGATAAGTTCAATATCCCCGCCGTCCCGACGAAGCATGGGCCGGATTTCCGTTTCAAGGATCTTCTGTACGCTCTCCTGGGTCAACATATCCTTCTTACCGCCTCCTTCTGTCGCTTGCGCCTGCTGCCTGCTTCTGAGCCGCCTACTGCTGCAGAACCACAACTCTCATCATTCTATGACAAACCCTTCTTCGAATCCAGCAGATGCCAGCGCAGCCAAGCCGTTGTCAGCTCAATCACCGATAATAGGCGCTCGGGCGGAGGATCCGGCAGGGGATGTTCGGCGTCAAAAGTGTGCCCGGCCCATTTCACCAGCGCCTGAAGCGACCCCTCGGCCCCCCAGCGCAGATCCGTTTCCGGCGGAACGGGGAGGTTGGCCAGCGCCGGCGGCATGGCCTGCTCTTCGGGAACCTCCTGCCCTGAATGAGCCGATTTCCAGGCAAAGAGCTTGCGGCATTCATCAACTCCAACGGCATCATCCTTCTCCCCATGCAGAAGGAGAACGGGAATCGTCAATCCCCGCAGGGCCGTTTCCAGCTCCAACCGCCCGCTGTTTTGCTCGACATCGTTGAGCAGATCGGTTGTCAGCCGGAATTTTTGATCGGTCCGGCTGTTGACGACCTCCAGATAACCCTGCTCGCGCCATTTCATATGCGCTTGTGCATCCCATCGATCGACCCGGCAAATCGACGCCCAGGTGACGATCGTCTGCAATCTGGGAACGTTGGCGGAGGCGAGAAGGGCGATGCCTCCGCCCCGGCTATGCCCCAAGAGCGCGGTTGGCCCGGCCAGCGGGAAAGGCCATCCGTTGGACTCTCTTGTAAAAGACCGGACGACCGTCTGAATATCCAACAGCTCCTGGGAATAGGTGTTTTGTTCAAAAAGGGCCGTTTCAGAACACGTCTCCCAATCGGGGGCGATCCCCGATCCGGACATATTAAAGGCCACAACCCGGAGACCGGCCCCGGCCAAGGAATCGAAGAGCGTTGGAAAGAACCCCCAATCGATAAATCCCTTATATCCGTGAATGATAAAAACCGTCGCCGGATGGGGTTCAGCCGCCGCGGGACGGATCACCTTGCCCCGGATGGTGAGGCCCAATGGATTCTGCAGCTCGAATTCCTGACGGATCGGCGCCATGGGCGCCTCTCCCCTATCGTTCGGGTTCAATCTCTTTCTCCTTTTGTTTTTCCTAACCAGCAGGCATTTCGCCGGAGTCCTTCCTGTTTGGCCCGGCGCATGGCGCTTCCCCGCGTCAATTTCTCATACTCTGCATCATTGAGCCCGGCCCAACTCTTCAGTTCCATTTTGAGAAGACTGGATCTCGGAAGGAAATCACTTTCTGAGGCTGGTGTCGAGAACCGGTTCCAGGGACAGACCTCCTGACAGACATCACAACCGTAAAGCCATCGATCAAATGGAGGCGTTTCTTTCCCAAAAGGACCCCTGTGTTCTACATTCCAATAAGAGATGCAACGCCGGGCATCGAGCAGATTCGGGCTTATCAGAGCGCCGGTCGGGCAGGCATCCAGGCATTTTGTACAACTTCCACAATAATTGGAATGGGCCGGATCGGGCGGCAGCTCGATATTGAGCCAAAGTGTCCCGATAAAAACCCAGCTTCCGTAATTTCTTGTGATCAGGTTCGTATGACGCCCTTGCCATCCCAGACCGGCGGCTTCGGCCCAGAGTTTATCCATCACCGGCGCGGTATCGACAGCGACCCGGCCCTTCGCGTCCGGGAACCTCCGCTGGATTTCCTCTAGATAGCGCTGCAGACGGCGGGTCAGGGTTTTGTGATAGTCGCGGCCCCAGGCGTACCGGCTGATGCGGGCATCCCGGCCGACCGGAGTGTCCGGGCTGATCCGGCCCTCCGCGCCGCGCTGCACATCCGCCGGTTCGGGATTGTAATAGTTGAGAATCACCGCCAGAACCGTTTTGACATCCGGAAAGAATTTTTCGGGGCACAGCCGGAGATCACGGGTGCGATGGAGATAAGCCATCCCGGCGCCATAACCGGAATCGAGCCAGGTTGAAAAGCGCCTCCCCGCCGGAGGGAGAACCGGCGCGGCGAATCCCACGCCATCCAGTCCGAGCTTCAAGCCGAGCCGGCGGATCTCTTCTTTCATGGCGCCATCCTCGGCGACGCCATCCGGTCTGATGGGCGCGGCGTCACTCCGACTCCCGCGGGGGCATCCGGCAGATATGATCGACCACTTGATCGATGAGTTCCAGACCCTCGTCCCCGAGTAGATGGGCGCCCCACCGCGCGGCATTGATATAGATCAGGTCATGGACCATCAGCGGGTCGCCCTTGGTCCCGCACGCCTCAGCGATCGGGCGGAAGAGAGGATCCACATCCGCCACTCGTCCCCACACCCGGCGGATCGAGGCGCGCGCCGCATCGGCCTCACCCTTGAGGAGCGCCTCCCGGATCGGCTCTCTATCGGAGGGTTCAAGGCTTTGAAGATTCTCCCCTGTTTTGGGAGGGGTCTCCGGAGCCGGATCGGCCGGCTCCTTATCCTCCTCCCAGCCGGGGAAACGATCAGCCAGCGATCGGCGCAGGATGGGCAGGAGCCGGGCCCGGTTGAGTTGAGCAAAGCGTTGCGCTTGGAAGGCGTGGGTCACGAAGATGAGATTATGATGTAGCAGACCGGGATCTTTCAGAGCCCGGCGAAGAAATATTTTCCAAGGCAATTCTCTCTCATCCCCGGCCGGCCGCCCGGGGAATGGAAGATCCCGGCTCGTGAGATAGAGAATAAGGCCGTAGAGGAACTCATGGATCGCCTCGCCTTTCAGGTCGACGATCCCTTTGACCGTGCTATGGGTGAAGATGAGCGTGTGCCCTAATCGTGTCACATGATGGGCGGCGAGGAAATTGAGGTTTTCGAGCAGGATGTCATGGGATCGGATCGCCCCGAGCAAACGCGCGGCGGCCGAGAAAGAGGCCTCGGTATTCCCCTCGGCGAGAGCGTCATAAAATTCATGGACAGCGACGACATCGGGCCGGCCGGCCTCATCCAGGTCAAAAGCGTTAAGGCGAACCTCTCGATAATCGAGGCGGAAGAGGGTTTCCAGCGCCCCTCTGAAAAGAAGCTCCGGCGCCTCCCCCGCATAGGTCGGCGCCAAATCCCGGACGGCATCGGCATAGATCACACCATGCGGTGTTGGGAAGCGGGTATCCTGGTGGCGAATCCCGGCAAGCTTCATCCCCTGAAGGATCCGGTTCACCCCCTCGGCCGAGCCCGAATCCTCTTCCACTTGGCTGAGAGCGGCGGCCTTGTCCTTTTTGAGGATCGCATCCCGCATCGAACAGGACGTAAACCTGATTCCGCTCATCTTGAATCGTCTCCTTTTGAGCTCTCCCTCTCTGAAGCGGCTCCCCTCGGGATGGGTTGAGATCGGAGCCGCACTCTCATAAACACTTCAGCCTAGAGCCTCTATGAACCCCCGGTCAACCGGCGGGCGAGAGGGGATGGGGTCGAGTTGACAGAGCCGGGGCGGATCGGGGACACTGAAGGCTGTATGCTGAACCTCAATGAGTTAAGGAGACCACCTCATGGCATCTTTAAGCAGGAAGCCGATATCTATCGGATTTGTTATTTTATGGGGGATCCTCTTTTCACTCCCCTCCATCCTATCAGCGGACACTCCCCAGACAACGGCCGCCGATTTCAAACTGAAGTCGGTGGAGGGTGAGACCTATGTCCTAAAAGAGCTCCTTGCGAAGGGGCCGGTGCTGGTCAACTTCTGGACCGTCTGGTGCAAACCCTGCCAGAAAGAGCTTCCCGAGATGGACAAGCTCTATCAAAAATACAAGGATCAGGGTTATACATTTATCGCGATTGCCGAGGACGACCAACGCACACAATCCAAGGTCCGCCCCACGGTTCGGCAGAGAAAATATACATTCCCCGTTCTGATCGATCCAGATCAAAGTGTGGGAAATCTCTATGCTGTGCGCAGCTATCCAACCAGTTACCTCATCTCATCTGCTGGAACGATCGTTTTTACATCGTCTGGATTTCGCAAAGGGGATGAACTGAAAATCGAAAAGCTCATCATTGAACAATTGAGGCTCTCCAAGGAAGCGACATCAGGAGCCGCATCGGAAGCGGATCCCAAAGATGGAAAATCGTAAACGATAACCAATCTGGAAGGAGAACGCTCCAGATGAGATACGGCGCCCATCGGACGGTTCGATACCTCTTTCTTTTCTTGCTCCTACACATTCCCGCCATAGTAGAAGCCCAGGAGACGACGATCCAAGCCCATCAGGAACTCGAGATTTGGAACGACAGCGATCTGGATGAAATGGTGGCGGATGAACGTTTCGATTTTCGACTTGGCTATGGGAATTTCGCGCTGAGCACCACCTTTCTCATCCATCAACCGTCGGATGCCGATCGCCTCGATCCCAATCTTTACGGCGACCCCTTCGAGGGTCTTCGCAAGCGAATGCTCGAGGCCCGCGTCGGATCCGCCGTAGCGCAAATCGGCCACGTCTACAGCACGCTGGCGCGCGGTGTCGGCCTGCAGATCATCGAGAATCAGCCGGTTGATTTCGACAATGCCGTGGATGGATTCCGCGCCCGCTGGGATGAGGAAAGATATCAGATTGAGTTGCTCGCGGGCGGCAACGCCTTCGATGAAAAGGAAATCTATGTTAAAGCGGCCTCCTTCGGCACGGCAGCGTTGAGCGACCTGCACCTCTCCTACCACGCTGTTCAGGTCGATTCAACCGATGATCCGGCGGGGCGCCCGCGGGGACGGGATCGGATTCACGGCGGCGATTTCGAGTGGAGTTCGATGTGGGGAGATCTTTTCGCCGCTTATCTCGTCAGGGATTACATTCACCCCGATGAAAATCAGAGGGAGTATCCGCAGGGTCACGCCGGGTACGGAGTTTGTAATATTTTTTGGGGTCCCCTCTCGCTATCCTTCGAGGGGGCGGATTTCCTGCGTTACAAGTGGGCCTACTCACAGGGCACACCGATCCCCATCCGCCAGCACGCCACCACCCTGCTGACCCGCGGATCCCATGTCGCCAACTTCCGTCTTGAAGATGAGCGGGGATACCAGGCCGAGGCCCTGCTCGGTCTTTTGGACGGCGTACTGGCCGTCACACTGAACCATTCCGCCTCGGAGACGCACGATGAAGAGCTGCCCTTCTTCGAGTCGTACGGGGATCTTCAGTGGCATCCCAATCCCGATCTGACAATCACATTAAGAGCCAGTGAGAGCGAAGAGACCATCCAAGCGGCGAATCACGAGACTTTCTTTGAGCGGCTCACCTACGGCGGAAACATCTACCAACCGGTCACCGACACCTGGAGCGTGGAGATTGATTTCGAGACGCAAGGTGTTCAAGAACAGAATCTCTCGGTTTCATCTTATACATTCCCGATTGAGACACGGGACAACCTGGCCACCTTCAATCTTTATCACGCCCCCAATTTAGCTTTTGCCGTCACGCACGAATGGACCAATGATGCTCGCGAAAAGAAAGACGAATGGACTTTTGCCGAGATGAATTTTCAATTCATGGAGCGCCATCAATTGAGTCTCGGCTTCGGATCGTTCCGGGGCGGCCAGCTTTGTTCCGGTGGGATCTGCCGTCCGCTGGCGCCTTTCACCGGCCTCCGCCTCAACTGGCAGACGGTCTTTTAGAGATTCCGCTTTTGCCATCCGAGCAGCCAATGCGTGAACAGCATTAAAAAACCGCCCACCGGCATTGATCCGGCGGACGGTTTTTTGTTCAATCTCTATATCCTAATTCAGGCGAACCATGGATCGCGTGACCGTCTGATCCGCAACCTGAATCCTGTAGAAATAGACGCCGCTGGAAACGCGCCGCCCGGAAGCATCTTCGCCATCCCACAGAATGTTCTTCGAACCCGCCGGCATAGGACCCGACGCCAATGTCCGCACGAGACGGCCGGCCGCATCGTAGACATAAAGGCCGACATTCTCTTCATCCTTAGCGAGGGAGAATCGAATGGTGGTCGAGGGCTGGAATGGATTAGGCTGGTTCCGCGCATTCAGAATACGGCCGGTGCGGTGGAAGAGCTCATCCCCCGCCGATGCGATATTCTGCCCCGCGAATCTTTGGTTGGTCACAATACTGAATTTCTGCGGGCCTTCCGGTACATCGCCGCCCACAACATGCAGGGTCCAAAGACCATCTTCGGGATTAGAAACTTCAATCTGCTCCACATTATTGCGATGGTCCTCGCCCCTTGTCGCCGCCGATGAAGGCGAGCTGGGATTCAAAATATAGGGGAAATGCTGTCCGCCCTGCGGGTCTTCAAACCAGATATCAAGATCATTCACCAGCACCACGGAAGCGAAGGTCTCTCCCGGGACATCACTCCAAACGATGGATGCGCGCAGCAGCGATTCTCCGGCCGGCACCTGGAAGACATAGGTGAACTCATCGCCATGGTCCATCGCGCTTTGGATATAGCCTCGATTCCGGAGTTGATCGATGATCTGCGTCGTGCGGACCTCACCGAAACCGAACTCGTAATCAGGTCCGGTATTGCCGTAATCCTGAGCCGTATTGATTGCCAGCGCTTTGAGTGTGGCCGGGAAGATGTTGGGCAT
The DNA here is from genome assembly GCA_018831195.1 of Candidatus Eisenbacteria bacterium. Classification (NCBI taxonomy): domain Bacteria; phylum Candidatus Eiseniibacteriota; species Candidatus Eiseniibacteriota bacterium. Next base: position 28,451 of record JAHJDP010000085.1, read on the forward strand.
GCCTGTCGGCGAATGTCTCAACTCCTCCAGCACGAGGGCCATGATCCCGGCCATGGCCGGCGTCGCCATCGAGGTTCCGCACTTGACGGAATAGCCGCCGCCCGGCGCTGTAGAGGTAATCCCGCCATCGCCGCCGGTTTGGCAACCCGGTGCGCAGATATCGGGCCGGATCCGGCCGTCATCAACCGGTCCCCAAGAGGAGAAGTAGGTCATCGAGTGATCATTCGAATTGGTCGCCCCGACGACAATCGCATTCTTAGAGGCTCCCGGCGCGCCGACGGTATTGTAGGTCGTCCCGCACGTGCCGTAGGCCCGCTCGTTTCCGGCGGCCCAGAGGGAGAGGAAGGGAATCCCCGCGGTCCAATCACCGTATGCAATCGCATCGAGAAGCTGGGCCGTCAGCTCGTAATCGCCTTCCCAAGAGCAGGGATAACCGTTGATGGCGATATTGCTGCCGAGCGAGTTCGTGGCGAGTTGCGCTCCATAGTTGAGCAGACCTTCCGCATAGTTGAACTCAATATCCTGCGGGCTATTGTACAAGCAGTTTGGATTGCAGGATTCGTACGTATAGGTGATAACCTTCGCGTTCGGCGCCATCCCCTTGTAGTTCGAGTTGTTGGTTCCGTTCCCGGCGACGGTGCCGCCGACATGCGTGGCGTGGCTGGCCGGTGAACCGCCCTCGCCGACGATGCACCGATTCGGGGAAAAATCGGGATGTGATGAATCAACCGGGCCGGCGTCATAAACGAGAACGTTGGAACCGGTTCCATCAAGATTATAGGGAGGCTGATGGGCGTCATTCACTTGAACCGCCTCGCGGATCCCGTCATTCAGCTCACCCAACGGCGGCGGAAGGAGAGAAACCCACTTCACGGCATCTTCCATCGCCAGAGCTTCCACCTGATCGGGATTGAGGGCGATAACCTGTGTATTCAGAGCCTCGATTCTGTCGCTGGCGAGATGCGGATACGCCTGTAGAACCGCCCCGGCCGCTGTCTCAGTGACATCTTTGTGGAAGGTCACGGTGTAGATGACCGCGCCCTCTTCATATTCCGCCCATGGGGCCTCTTCGTTCAACAAAATGTGGGAACTCACCTTATCTTCCAACCGGAGCGCTCCCAGCCAGCGAACACCGAGACGCCGCAAATCGGAAGCTGTCAGCGTGGGTGAAACCTTGGCGATCCAGGCGTTTCGGGGCACATAGTCGAGGAGCTGAACCCCCTCCTGCGCCATCGATTCACGCCAGGCTTTATTCCCAAGCTCTTCAACCTGGACCCACATGTGAAGACCCGTTGGATCCGCGCTTCCCGCAAGCTCGGCCAGCCCCTCGCTATAATCCCCAGCGACAGGTGTGAAGGGGCTCCCGCTGTGGAGGACCTCATAGCGATTCGAATCCATTGATTCAGCGATGGTGGGGAATAGAAAAAATCCCAAAATGAAGAATAACGACACCCCTGACAAACAACGCACGGCGAACCTCCTTATTGCGACGCGACACAGCTTCAAATGCGCCCTGCAGGAACAGGGCTCTGTAACCCTATTATTTTAAACGATTTCAGTGCCGCCGTCAATGGACCTATCACCATGCGTCACTAGCTCTTATCAGGATCGATCACCCCCTCCTCCCGAAATGAGAAAAATTGTTCTCCCGCCATGATGACATGATCCAGCACACGGATCCCCACCAGACGGCCGGCCTGCACCAATCGATCGGTTGTGTGAATGTCATCCCGGCTGGGATGGGGGTCTCCCGACGGATGGTTATGTATAAGGATGATCGCCGCAGTCGCCTCCCGGATTGCGCTGCGAAAGACCTCCCGCGGGTGAACGATGGAGGCATCGAGACTCCCGATCGAGATGACCTCCAGCTTGCGCGGGACATGCCGCGTATTGAGATGAAGGACGAGAAAATGTTCCCGGTCGCTCAGGGAATAAGCTCTGGCCCAGTCGTAGACCTGGCGGGGAGCTTCCAGCGGTTTCTGATGAGAGATGAGGCCGATCGGCGGGGGATGAAGACGGTGGGCCAATTCGAGGGCCGCCAAGAGGCGGGCTTTGCGCACCGGACCTAGACCCTCGAGACCGGGCTTCAGTGACGCCGGCGCCCCATCTCTGGCGAGAAGACCTCGGGTCACCAGGTCCCTCGCCAAGCGCATCGTCTTTCCGGTGGCCCGCTCCGGTCCGAGGAGAACGGATAGGATCTCGACATCATCCAATTCCCCGACCCGTCCCTCGAGCGCCCAGCGGCGCAGGATCTCGGGAGAACGGCCCGCCGATCCGAGGGGAAGGAAGGGCTGGCTGGGCGACATCCGGCCTGATCGGCCGTCTTCTTTTTGGGGGTGGACCTCCCTGTCCTTCATGGCGCCTCCCTGCTGCTGCGGGCTATTTGTCAAAGTGATGTCGGAACCCGAACAAACCGGGATCCGTCATTCATAAGCAGCAGGAGGCGTGCCGTAACGTGCTGTCTCAGTGAACCAGTTTCTTGTACCTGATGCGATGCGGCTGATCGGCCTCGGCGCCGAGCCGTTTCCGCCGATCTTCCTCATAAGCTTGAAAGTTTCCCTCGAACCAGAAGGTGCGGCTCTCCCCCTCAAAGGCGAGGATATGCGTCGCGATCCGATCGAGGAACCAGCGGTCGTGGCTGATCACAACAGCGCATCCGGCAAAATCGAGCAGGGCTTGTTCCAGAGCGCGCAGCGTATCGACATCGAGATCGTTGGAGGGCTCATCGAGCAGCAATAGGTTTCCGCCGGATTTTAACAATTTCGCCAAGTGAACCCGATTGCGCTCCCCACCCGAGAGACCGGCGATCTTCTTCTGCTGATCGCCCCCTTTGAAAGCAAAGGATCCAACATACCGGCGCGAGTTGATCTCACGCTTGCCGACCATGATCGACTCTTCACCCCCGGTGATCTCTTGCCAAATCGTATTCTCTGGATTCAACGCATCGCGGTTTTGATCAACATACGAGATCTCGACCGTTTCACCGATCTGCAATTCCCCGGCATCGGCGGTCTCCTCCCCCACAATCATGCGGAAGAGGGTTGTTTTACCCGCGCCGTTCGGGCCGACGACACCGACGATCCCGCCGCGGGGGAGGCTGAACTCCATCCCCTCAAAGAGAAGGCGGTCTCCGAAACCCTTCATCACATTCTTCGCCTGAACGACCAAATTGCCGAGCCGGGCGCCCGGCGGGATGACGATTTGCGCCACCTCCTCACGCTCTTCCATATTCTGTGTGAGGAGCTCTTCATAGGCCGCGAGGCGCGCCTTACCCTTTGCCTGGCGCGCCCGGGGGCTCATGCGCACCCATTCGAGCTCGCGGGCCAAGGTCCGCTGGCGTTTTTGATCCACCTTTACTTCTTGCCGCAGCCGCTCTTCCTTTTGTTCAAGCCAGGAGGAGTAGTTCCCTTCCCATGGGATGCCGTGGCCGCGATCCAATTCCAAAATCCATCCGGCCACATTGTCAAGGAAGTAGCGGTCGTGGGTTACGGCAACGATCGTGCCGGGAAAATCCTTCAAGTGACGTTCGAGCCACGCGACCGAGTCGGCGTCGAGATGATTCGTCGGCTCATCCAACAGGAGGAGATCGGGCTGCTGCAGGAGGGTGCGGCACAGGGCCACCCGGCGCCGCTCGCCGCCCGATAGCGTGGAAACATCGGCATCTCCGGGCGGGCACCGCAACGCGTCCATGGCGATCTCGATGCGCCGGTCGAGGTTCCATCCGTCGGCGTTTTCAATCTGCTCCTGCACTTCGCCCTGTTGGGCAAGGAGGGTTTCCATTTCATCCGGCTCCATCGGCTCGGAAAAACGCGCACTGATCTCCTCGAACTTCAACAGCAGGTCGCGGATCTCCGCGAGCCCCTCTTCGATGTTGCCTTTGACATCCTTCTCAGGATCGAGCTGGGGTTCCTGTTCTACAAAACCGATACGGATCCCCTTGGCCGGCGCGGCTTCTCCCAAATGCTCCGTATCGATCCCGGCCATGATTCGGAGAAGGCTTGTTTTCCCCGCGCCATTGGCGCCCAAGACGCCGATTTTTGCGCCGGGATAAAACGAGAGCCAGATATCCCGCAGCACAACCTTGTCGGGCGGATGCACCTTGCCGACGCCCTGCATGGTGAAGATGAATTGATGGGCCATCGCTGACTCCTTTTGCGGCTCCGGTGGAAATGGGTGGACCAAAGGGTATTGTAAGGGCCGCGGGCGGGCCGGACCAGTGAAACCAAAGGGTCAATGAAAAATCACGAGCTTCTGTTGCGCTTTGACTCGCTTTCCGATATGCAGCCGGCAGAAATAGACCCCTTGTCCTAATCCCTGGTCGCCAAGGGGAAAGATATGATGCCCCTTGGCCTGGAAAGAATGCAAGAGGGTTCGTATTCTCCGGCCGCCGGTATCATATATTCCCAAATCGACGATCCCCGCATCGCCTAGATCATACGAAATCGTCCATCCGGCCCGGGTGGGATTGGGAAAGAGGTGAAGCGCACGCGCTCTTCCGAGATCGGATCCATTCAAGGTCCCACTAACATCGATTTCGGCATTGGAAGCATTCACAATGCCGTATCCGCGGATATAGAGGGGATCATAAGTATGGTTCTCAATGTAGTCGCCCGCCGTCATGAACAAGCGATCCCGCAACTCCCCCACCGTCTATTCAGGATGGGATTGAACAATACAGGCATCGGCCGGAGCCGCCAGGTGGGAGGTTGTCGGAAGGTCGTCATGACCGCTGTTCCCCGCGCCCTGACAACAGTGGACTCCATTGGCCGTGGCGATATTAAAAGCCTGCGCCATAATCGATGTCTCGCCATCCATTTCATTCTGCCCATACCAACCGGCGATAAGGGAGGATGTGGCGACATCGCCGCCCTGGGCCTCGATAAATTCCAGGCCGGCGGCGAACCAATCTTCTTCAAGGGGAAATTCCGATCCGGCATCCTCGACCTTGGCGAGAATAAATGAAGCATCGTAGGCCCCGCCGATCAATTCACCCTCTCGATAGGCTCCGATGGTTCCCAGGATCAGAGTGCCATGAGAATGCTGATCGGGTGGATCGCCCGTTTCAATGCCGGTATGGGGATCGTTATCGACAAAATCCCGCTCGGCGATCACCGACAAGGTGTGCGCCGGATCATTAAACGCTGCATGGCTGCGCTGAAAGCCTGTATCGAGTATGCCGATGACAACGCCATCCCCGGTGGAACCTCTTTCGTGCAGGGCCATAAGATGGATCTGTTCGAGTTGATCCGCCGAGGTGCCGTAAAACTCATCGCGGGGAGAAGCTGCAGGCAGTCCATCACCCGATTCAGCACGGAATGGAAAGAGGTCGCATTTGCCGCGCCCGACCGGCTCGATGGATTTAACGCAGTGCGTCGAAGCTGCCGCCGGGTGACCGCGCGGGGATTGTAATTCCGAGCCACCTCGTCGATCGCCATCTCATAAACCTGTGTATTGGGGATGCCCTTATCCTTGAAAAAAACCCAAGCTTTTTGAGGGGGTTCAGTTATGAGCGCCGATTCCAATCCCGCCCGATGCCGTTGAGCCGCGGCGCCGGAGCATGATGTGCAAAGAAGGATCGCAAGGAGAAATAAAGGAAAGGACGCCCTCATACGGCGCTCCTCGGGATTCTGTGGGATTCCAGGCCATCAGAGAACTGATAAAGGGAGTATATCACAGTCCCTTGCTGAGCTCCTCAAGATCGGATCTTCGGCGTAGGGAACTATCAATGTACAATAATTGGTGAGCTTCACCCACCAAGGCGGGATTGATGCCCACCATAATAATAATTTCTACGGGATGGCGGCGCCCGTCGGTTTGAGAAGAGCCTCTACAAAGGCTTCCGGTTCAAATGGTTCGAGATCATTAATGCCTTCACCGATACCGATCCACTGTACAGGCGTTCCAAGTTTGCGCCGGATCGGCAATATAGAACCGCCCCGCGCCGATCCGTCCAGCTTCGTTAAAACCAAACCGGTGACGCCCACCGCATCGCGGAATGATTGCGCCTGGCTAAGACCGTTTTGACCGACAACGGCGTCCAAGACAAGGAGGACTTCGTGCGGGGCGCCCGGATGGGCCTTATCCAAAACACGGTGAATTTTCTGCAGTTCACCCATGAGATTGGCGTTCGTCTGCAACCGACCGGCGGTGTCGACAAAGACAACGGTGGCATGGCGTGAACGCGCCGCCTGGATGCCGTCGAAGGCGACCGAGCCGGGATCGGCGCCCGATTGACTCTTGACGATCTCCACACCGGCCCGCTGACCCCAGACCTCTAATTGCTCGCTGGCCGCGGCCCGGAAGGTATCGGATGCCACGATCAGCGGCCGGTGCCCTTCCGCTTGATATCTTAGAGCGAGTTTCCCGATCGTGGTGGTTTTCCCGACCCCGTTCACACCGATAACAGAAATAACATGCAGGGACTCAGGATTGGGTTTGGGAATGCAGCTATCACCATTCGAAGGTCCGCCGAGGAGTTCGATAATCACCCGCCCCAAAAGAGCGGTCAGTTGTTCCCCATCTTGCACCCGTTCCTGCCGGGCCCGTTCCCGGACTGTTTGAACCAATTCTTCCGACAATTGCGGCCCCACATCGGAAACGATCAATAGCTCTTCAAGCTCCTCGTAAAAGCTGTCATCCAGTTTCGGCCGCCGCTTGATCAAATCTTCGATGCCGTTGGCAAGGCGGTTCCGGGTCTTCTCCATCCCGCCCGCCATCCTCTTCCAGAGGCTCTTCATCAACATCTCCTACTCACCGGCGCGATCGGTTTCAATCTCTGCTCCTTCTTCAGATTCCCGGGAGACCGCCTTCTCCCCATCTCCATCCCCATTTCCAGCGCCGTCCCCGGCCTTCTTTTCAGGCAGCAACGACCGGATCGTATCAACGAATTGTTGAACATCCCGGAATTGTCTATACACGGAAGCGAACCGGATATAGGCAACCTGATCCAATTGCGCCAATTCCGCCATGACGGATTCGCCGATCCGCCGGCTCTCCAACTCCATGATGCCGTCGCGGGCGAATTCGTTCTCGATCCGTTCGACCAACTCCTCCATCGCCTGGGTGCTGACCGGTCTTTTGTGCAAAGCCTGCCGAACCCCTTTGACGAGTTTGTCTCTTTGAAACGGTTCCCGCCTCCCGTCCCTCTTGATAACCTGGAGCGCCGCCGATTCCACATATTCATATGTTGTAAAACGGCGGTGGCAGAGGTCGCACTCCCGGCGCCGGCGCACGGCGCCGCCTTCGCGGATCGACCGCGAGTCGATGACCTTATCTTCAGAATGACCGCAATGTGGACATTTCATCTTGTTCTACCGAGTTGTTCGCGTCAGATCTATAACTGATCGACGTCCAGACCCAAATCCAAAACAGAAGCTGAGTGGGTCAGGGCCCCCACCGATACGGCATCGGCCCCTGTCTCAGCATAAGGCCTAATCGTCTCGAGCGTTACCCCCCCCGAAATCTCTAGAAAGGGTCGCGGCGACTTCCTGCTGAGGAGCGCCACAATCTCCCGAATTTCATCCGGGCTCATATTATCCAGCAAAAGATGCTCGACTTCCAGCGCGGCGGCTTGATTCGCCTCTTCCAAATTGGAAACCTCCAGGATAAGGCGTTCGCCCGGTTTGGCCTCACGGGTCCGCCGGACCGCCGCATCAATCCCGCCGGCTGCCGCTAAGTGATTATCTTTAATGAGGATGGCGCTGTCCAGTCTCTCACGGTGATTCGTCCCTCCGCCGTGAACCACCGCCTGCTTTTGGAGCCGCCTGAATCCCGGCAATGTCTTGCGGGTGTCCAAGATACGGATTTTTCCCTCAACCGCCTCCACATAGCGGGCCGTCAGGGTCGCCACACCGGAGAGATGGCAAAGAAAATTCAGAGCCACCCGCTCGGCCGTCATGATGGAGGCCAGCCGCCCGGAGACGGTCAAGACCTCGTCGCCGGCCTGAACCCTCTCCCCATCGGCTTTCTCAAGGCCCACGATCAGACCGGGATCCCAGGTAAGAAAGACCTGCCGGGCGACCTCGAGACCGGATAAGATCCCCGATGCATGGGCACGGATATGGCCTGCTCCGGTGCGGTCGGGCGGGACACAAGCCTCGGTGGTGATATCCCCCCGGCCGACATCCTCCTCCAGAGCCCGTTTAATAAAGGCCGACAGATCATCTTGGTGCAACGGCATCACCTTTTCCTCCGTCGATTGAAGCGCTTCCGAGCTTGCGGCGACCCCACATCAGAAAGGGTCGCCTGAAGATCGAGAAGCCGGTCCCGCAGGCTGGCCGCCTTTTCGAATTCCAGAGCGTCAGCCGCGGCCTTCATCTCTTCGAGCAGCAACTGGATCATCTGCGCTTTATCCGATTCCTTCGGCGGCGTGCCCTGAATCGCCCACGCCAAGAGCCCGCTCGCAGGCGCTGGTTTCTCTTTCTGCGTTCCGGTCCGCGCATCCGCCACCGATGTGGAGAGCATGATCTCCTCCATCGTCTTTTGAATGGTCTGCGGTGTGATGCCGTGTTTTCTATTGTATTCGATCTGCAGTTTGCGGCGCCGTGTCGTTTCATGGATGGCCCGGGCCATCGAGTCGGTCATCTTGTCGGCATAAAGGATTACGGCGCCCCGCTCATTCCGCGCCGCCCGGCCGGCTGTTTGTATAAGGCTTCGCTCCGAGCGGAGAAATCCCTCCTTGTCGGCGTCGAGAATCGCCACGAGGGAGACTTCCGGCAGATCCAATCCCTCCCGAAGAAGATTTATCCCCACAAGGACATCGAACTCACCGAGACGCAGGCCCCGCAGGATCTCCATCCTGTCCAAAGACGCGACATCGGAGTGGATATAGCGGACCCGGATATTCATTTCCGAGAGATAATCGGCCAGCTCTTCAGCCATCCTTTTTGTTAAAGTTGTGATCAGCACGCGTTCGCCGCGTTCCGTGCGCTGTTGCACCTGTTCCAGCAGATGGTCCATCTGCCCCTCGATCGGATGCAGATGAATCTCCGGATCAATCAAGCCGGTGGGACGGATGACCTGCTCGACCACGACACCTTCACATTTTTCCATTTCAAATGCGGCGGGAGTCGCAGAGATATAGATAACCGTCTTGATGAATGATTCGATTTCATCGAATTTCAAGGGCCTGTTATCCAATGCCGATGGAAGGCGAAAACCATGCTGGACTAATGTCTCCTTGCGGGACCGGTCCCCCGCATACATCCCGCCCAGCTGCGGAATCGTCACATGACTCTCATCAATAATGGTGATAAAATCTTCCGGAAAATAATCCAGAAGGCATGTCGGCCGTTCGCCGGCGCGGCGGCCCGAGAGATGACGGGAGTAGTTTTCTATCCCGGTGCAATAACCGACTTCTCTTAACATCTCAAGGTCGTACCGCGTCCGGCCGCGGAGCCGCTGCGCTTCCAGGTTCTTCCCCTCGCCATCCAGTTCCTTGACGCGGATCTTCAATTCCTCCTCAATCGCACGCAAACCGTGCTCCATCTGCTCGGGCGGCGCCAGGAAGTGCGTCGCGGGAAAGACAGCGAGCGCCGGAATCTCAGCGCCCGCTTCTCCGGTCAGGGGATCGAATTTCTGGATCCTTTCGACTTCATCTCCAGAGAGATAGACACGATAGGCCGTCTCATCATGGGCCGGGAAGATCTCGACCAGATCCCCCCGTACACGAAAGACACCTCGGCGCAATTCGAGATCATTTCGTTCATAGCGGATTTCAACCAGCTTCCCGATAATCTCCTCACGGGGGATCATCTCGCCGACACAGAGCCGCAGCATGCGGCGGCGGAATTGCGCGGGATCCCCCAATCCATAGATGCAGGAGACGGAGGCGACAATGATGACATCCCGGCGGGTGAGTAGAAGGCCGGAGGCCTGAAGCCGCAATCGGTCGATATCATCATTGATCTTTGCGTCTTTTTCGATATAGGTGTCGGTCTGCGGTACGTAGGCCTCGGGCTGATAATAATCGTAATAGGAAACAAAATAGCCGACGCCGTTTTCCGGGAATAGGCCTCTAAATTCACCGTAGAGCTGGGCGGCCAGCGTCTTGTTATGCGAAATAACCAGAGTGGGACGGTTCAGATTGGCGATCATGTGGGCAATGGTGAAAGTCTTGCCCGATCCAGTCACACCCAGCAGGGTCTGGTGCTGGCGCCCGGCGAGAACTTGCTCCGTCAATTCACGGATGGCCTGGGGCTGATCGCCCCGGGGTTCATTTCTGGATATCAATCGGAAGTTAGACACGTCCTATCACCCGGTTCGAAATCCGCATCTCTCGGCCGAAGAAAAAGGCATGCCTGGAAAAGCATGATGGAGCTGTTGCGGAATGCTAATGAACCATCCGGCTCGTAAACATTAATTTGACTTCCCCGCCCGCCGGCACCGGAATCCTGAACTCCACCCCCTGCGCCTCGATCTGCTTGTACGCATGAGAGGATTGCAAAATCGTCCATTCACCCGACAGACGCTCCTCGACGATGATTTCCACGTCGCCCTTCTCTTTGCGGTTCCGGAGACTCACCTCGACATCCTCTTCCCAGACCCGGTCGGAAAGGCGCCGGCGGTCCAGTACCTTTCGTTCGGCCACGAGATCGAAGGCATCCCCAAGAAAGAGCCGAACCTCCTCCCCGCGGGGCGTATGGGATATCCGGTCTTCGCCGACAAACTGCAGCCGCCCGGCCCGGTCGGCCTTATAGACCCTGGCGATCCCGGCTGGAAGCGGCCGGCCAAGGCCTTTCTCTTCGCTATTGACGAGAGAAAGTACAACGCGAACCTTCTCACCCTTCCATACGGCGTATTCATATTCCTTCTTCACCGAGACCGCGGCCGGCGGAAAGAGGGCGATCTGTTTTGACTCCCGATCAGAGAGAGTAGTGGCCCGGTCTAATGTATAAAGATGATATTCGAAAAAGGCCTCCTCCTCAAACCCTCCGTCGGCCTTTGCCATAAGTTCCATGGGACGCCGGCCCCCAAAGCTCTGCGGCCCACCCTCTATCACACGGTGGACATCACCGGCGACGAGTTGAAGATCCGCCTCAGGATAGGAGGCGCCGCTTTCATTTGTAATGTTCACCCATGCGGTCAGCAGAACCTCTGATTCATCATCATTTGTCACCGCGACATACTTGGCATTCCAGGAGAGACCGGTGGTCAAATAGGAAAGGCGGGTCCGCCGGTTGCCGCCGGCGCCCGTGTTCAGCGACCAAATCAGGGTCGGACGCGTGTTCAATCCCTCAGGAAGCTGTGGAAATCGAATCTCGGCGATCCGCGCCTTGCGAAGCATCAGCACCCCCCCCGTCGCGGGCACGAGAAGAATCTGATCCCCCCTTTGGCTTTTTAGAATTCCTTCGTAGATCTCCCCATCCTCATCCCGGATACGGATATCATGATCGAGATAGCGATCAAGGACCGATTCAGCGCTGACCAGATCGTAGGCATAGTTCTGTTCCAGCACTTGCAGATCCCGCCCATCCACCGCCTCGAGATGCACCGATGTCGGATCGATTCTCTCCGGTACATCGGCGAAATGCACATAGCTTGTGCCCGCGTCTATATCGAGAACCCGTTCGTCTCTCACAAGGCCGAGATCTTGATTGTAGACGGTGATGGAAATTTTCCGCTCATCCGAAGCCCGGCCGGAGCCGGCGGCGGCCAGAAGGATGAGGTTCACCAATCCGGCAAGTATAACGTACCGATAATGGGGGTATCGAGAAAGCATCCCGCCCTCCTTCCCGCGGTTTGGACTCCTGCGGTTTTTAATCTTCCAGAGCCGAAAGGGCGCGATCCAATTTCGAGCGTGTCTCGCGCAGGCTCTCCAGTCGCTCCCTTGCCGCTTCGACGACGTCAGGGCGCGCCTTGCCGAGGAAATCTTGATTCGCCAGTTTCTTCACACTGCTTTCCAGCGCCTTGGCAACGCGATCAAGCTCCTTCTGAAGCCTCTTCCGCTCGATCTCCAGATCGATGACACCTTCGAGGTGAACGAAAACCTCCATGCCCCGAACGACGGCGGATGCTGAATGGGAAGGCTTTATCGCGTTGGCATCAAGATGGAGTTCATCGATCCGGGCAAGCCCTTTCAATATCGGTTCCTGCTCGCGGAGAGTCTTCATCCAATCGGAATCGACGCGGATTGTAACATTCGCGACACGCGCGGGCGGGACGTTCATTTCGCTCCGAAGGGTCCGGATGGCGACGACGACATCCCGCAGACCGGCCATTTCCTGAATGGCTGCTTCATCAATATCCGATCGGTTGACTTCGGGCCAGGGCGAGACTATCAGAAGATCCCGATCCCCCGGCAGATAGGACCAGAGTTCCTCCGTCACAAAAGGCATCAGAGGATGGAGAACCTGAAGACTCGTCGAAATCCCCTGAATCGCCGTCGCAATCGCGGCTTCCGGTTCGATCTTGTCCCGAAGCCTGATTTTTAAGATCTCGAGATACCAATCGCAGTACTCGTGCCAAACAAATTCATAGATGGTCCGGGAAAGATCGTTAAAGCGGTAAGCCTCCAGAGCCTCCCGGCTTTCAGCGATACACCGCGACAGACTGGACCGCAGCCAGCGATCGGTAAGATGACGAGACGGTGTTTCAGGAAGTTCCGTACACGCCGGATCCAGGTTTTGGAGTACGAGGCGGGTCGCGTTCCAGACCTTATTGGCAAAATTGCGGCCGACCTCGACCTTCTTTTCCCCAAAGAGAATATCATTACCTTGAGGCGTCAGCATGAGCATCGTGAACCGCAGGGCGTCGGCGCCGAGGCGGTCGATGAGATCGATTGGATCGGGGGAATTTCCGAGGCTCTTTGACATTTTCCGGCCTTCTTCATCCCGAACCAAACCGGTGAGATAGACGTCCTTAAAGGGGCACCGGCCCTCCACCTCCGCCGAAGCCATAACCATCCGCGCGACCCAGAAAAAGATAATGTCGGGACCTGTCACCAGAACCGAGGATGGGAAGAAACGTTCGAGGTCCTCCGTTCGCTCGGGCCATCCCAGCGTTGAGAACGGCCACAGCCAAGAACTGAACCAGGTATCCAGAACATCCTCATCCTGCCGCCACTTATGGGATCCGCAATCGGCGCACGGCTGATTCTCTCCGCCGGATAGAATGCTGTGCCCGTTTTCACAATACCAGATCGGTATACGATGCCCCCACCAGAGCTGCCGGCTGATACACCAATCCCGGATATTCTCCAGCCAGTGCATATAAACCTTGCCCCAGCGCTCCGGAACAAAACGCAGACTGCCGGATGTATAAGCGTCCAGCGCCATCTCGGCGAGGGGTTTCATTTTGACGAACCACTGTTCGGAAAGCAGGGGTTCAATCACCGTGCCGCACCGGTAGCAATTCCCCACAGAGTGAGGCAGGGGCTCGACCTTCTCGAGCAGGCCGTCGTTCTTAAGGCGTTTAACAATCCCGCGCCGGCACTCTTCCCGGCTTTGTCCGGCAAAAGGCCCGGCCAATTCCGTCATGAGGCCGTCGGTTCCTATGGGTGACAGCTTCTCCAGATTGTGGCGCTCTCCAATTTGGTAGTCGACGGGATCACACCCCGGTGTGACTTTCAGGGCGCCCGTTCCAAATTCACGGTCGACGATCGTATCGGCGATAAGCGGGATTTCGCGCCCCAGAATAGGAAGGAGCAGCGTCGCACCGATAAGATCCTTATAACGATCATCCTGAGGATGCACGGCGATCGCCGTATCGCCGAGGATTGTCTCCGGGCGCGTCGTGGCCACGGTGACAGAGCGGTTTGTTCCCTTGAAGGGATACCGGACATAATAGAGCTTTCCGGCTTCTTCCTGATACTCAACCTCCTCATCAGAGACGGCGGTTCGGCATCCACTGCACCAATTGATCAAATACTGCCCGCGATAAACAAGTTTTTTATTGTATAATCTTCGGAATATTTCCTCGACCGCTTTGGATAATCCATCGTCTAATGTAAAACGTTCACGCGACCAATCGCAGGAAGCGCCCAAACGACGGAGCTGCTGAGTGATCCGGCCGCCGTGCGCTTCCTTCCACTTCCAGGCTTCCTTGAGAAACTCCTCCCGCCCGATTTTCTTGATATCGATTCCCTGCTTGTCCAGATGCCTTTTAACGACGCTCTGCGTCGCGATACCAGCGTGATCGGTCCCGGGAAGCCATAGCGTCGGCGCTCCCTCCATCCTTTTCCATCGAATCAAAACATCCTGAATCGTGTTGTTGAGCACATGACCGACGGTGAGGGCTCCCGTTACATTGGGAGGCGGCATCATGATGACATACGGCTTGGCATTATCGTTCCCAGCCGGGCGGAACGCCCCTTGCTCTTCCCAAAGCTTGTACCACTTTTCTTCAAAGGCCTGAGGATCATAAACTTTTGGGATATCTTTCATCTGAACCTCTTTTAACCCCTTGAAACCAGGGGATCAAGATGTGGCGCTTATGAGACGAGTTGGCGGGCCTAGACGCGGATTTTCAATAATTTCAAAACTTCGACATGTCCGCTGTTGGATAGCGATCGCTCGGCCGCCTCCAAAATTTGAACCACCCGGAGACCGCTTTCTCCATCGGTCTGAGGGGTCCGGCCGGTTATGATCGAGGTGAGGAACTCGTTCATCTCGGCCTGCAAGGGCTCGAATGTCTCCAATTTCGGGCTGACGATATCTCCCGTCCGATAACTGAGTTGATACTCACCAAAGGTATCGGGATCCCTGTAATCGACCCCCTTGTCGAAGAGCTTCACCTGCTCGATATTCTCCGTATCATCATAGACGAGCATCTTGGCGCTGCCGACGATTGTCGTCCGGCGAAGCTTCGAAGGAGCAAGCCAGCTGACCTGAACATGGGCAATCGCGCCGCTGTCGAACTTCAAATGAATAAATGCGACATCTGGAATGCCTTTTTGTACAAAATCTTTGCCGGTCGCCAGGACCTCTGTTGGAACTTCATCCAGCCAGTAGAGCAGCATCGAAAGATCGTGAGGCGCCAAATCCCAAACCACACTGACATCCTTCTGGTGCAAACCGAGATTCACCCTTGTGCTGCTGATGTAGTAGACATCTCCCAAGCCACCCCCGTCCAAGATTTCTTTAATCTTGATGACCGGAGGGCTGTACCGGAAGGTGTGTCCCACCATGATCGTCAATTTTTTGGCTCTGGCGAGTTCCACGAGTTCAACCGCTTGTTGGGAACTGGCGGTGAAGGGTTTTTCCAAAAAGACATGCTTGCCGGCCTGAAGGGCATGCAGGGCGAGGGGATAATGTGTGATAAGGGGTGTCGCAATGCAAACACCATCTATATCATCATCGGTCAGAATATCCTCAAAATGCGTTGTGGCCTTGATTGAGGGATATCGCAGTAAAAGCCGGGACAACTTTGATTCGTCAAGGTCGCATATGGTCAGGCTGCGTGTGAGTCGGTTCTCCAGAAGATTCCGGACAAGATTCGGTCCCCAATAACCACAACCCACCACCGCAACATGCAATGATGCCTCGGCATCACGCAAACGGTCTTCCAACCCCATTAGAGTCCTCCCTTGCCCCAGAGAACCACAGGGATAGTCCGGAGGAGAAGTTTAATATCCAGCAGGAACGACCAGTTTGCGATGTAGAATAGATCCAAGAGGACCATATCCTCAAAGGTCACCATGTTCCGGCCGGTTACCTGCCAGAGTCCCGTCATTCCCGGTATCACGTCCAACCGCCGCTTCTGCCAATCTTTATACAACTGATACTCGAATGGCAGGCACGGACGCGGCCCGACCAGACTCATCTCCCCCCGGATAACATTGATGAGCTGTGGCAGCTCATCCAGACTCGTCCGGCGCAAAAAACGGCCGATGGCTGTGATTCGGTTCCCATCAACGAATTTATAAACCTGCTGGCCGTTCTCATCGCAACCGGCGGCCCGCCCCTTTGTCATGAACTCAGTGACATAGCTCCGGTGGGATTCGCCATTTTCCTCTGGAATCATACTTCGAAACTTATAAAAGGTAAATGGCCGGCCCCCTTTGCCTAAACGGACCTGCGTATGAAGAATGGGTCCTCTTGACGTCAGTTTGATCGCCAAGGCGATCACGATGAGCAACGGCAGGATAAGGATCGTGCCCGTGAGGGCTGCCACTAAATTCAATACCCTTTTAGAGATCGCGCGATGTCCCCGTAGCGGAGTCGCTCCCACCTCAACAACCGGGATGCCATCAAGACGCTCAAAAGGGCCGGATTCGACAAGGCGCGTGAAAAGATTGGAGACAACCCGCACCCGGATTCCCCTGCGGATGAGGATGTCGGTGAGGCGGATGACATCCTCGCCGGATCCCTGTGGCTGGGCCACGAGAACCTGGTGGGCCCCCTGGTCCCGCGCCAAATCGGCGATCTCATCCGGGGAATCGATGTGCCAGGCCGGATATCCCTTGGGAATATCCCGGGTCGGCGCGGAATCTGCGAATCCCAAAATGCGCACCTTATCACCGGCGTCATCAACGAGACACCGGGCCGCCCGGACGGCGGCACGACCGGCGCCAATGATAAGGATCCTCTCCACTGGACCCCGTTCATCCCCGGCCCATTTCAGGATCACGAGACTCAGGCGGGATCTGAAGACGAGGAAGGTTAGGCCGACGAAGAGTGCTGGAACGAAGACAGCCTTGAGGAGAACCCCATTTGTTGAAAAGTTGGAAGCGAGAATCAGGGTTGTGATCAATCCGCCGACAGCCTGCCCCATGGCCGCTTCAGCCCTTCTGCGGGGCCGCCGCAAGTTTGGCAGACGATACGCCTGTAACAGAGCCCCTGACAGGAGCATGCCGGCTCCAAAGAGGAGGAAAAAGCGGCTCCCACCGGCGAGAATCCCAATCTCACTACCAAAGAGAAAACCGGCGATCGTACCGGAAAGGGTCAGCAACGCCAAGTCGCCGGCGATGAGAAGGAGAGTGGTCGACCAAGAGTAAGAAGGAATCGGACGGGGTTTTGGAACGGGCTGCCCATGCAGGGGCTTAACTTGAGCAGGGATTCTTTTCTGCGCTTCTTTATACGCTGTATCCAAAGCCAAAGTAACGCCTCCTAGGCGACCTCCCGCCTCCATGCTCCCTTGACAAAGGTGATGTGCCGGAACCTCATCATCCCTATAGCAACCAATGGTCCGCTAAGGGGCATACAGCTCGTGAAGTTAGTGATTCGTGAGGTATTAAGCAAGAGGAATTTCCTAAATTCCTTAAGGCTAAGACAGTTACCCGACGAGCTTTCCCCAAATTTTTTAAATCGAGAGGCCCCATTCGGATCTGCGAATGGAATAAGCCTCTGCCGGATTTGTACGATATGGTACACCTTAGTTGGTTCCATTTCCCATTTGGACAGTACCCCCCACGATCAGGGAAAGTCGCAAAGCCGGCTCCGGATACCTCGGCTGTAATGTCGCTGTTGAACCGGTTTTAAGCGTTGCCATCTCACCTTCTGCTTGAAGGCGGAGACCAGGAATGGGAGAGATCCACCATCTAAGGTTGAGACGGAAGACCTCCCAAGACGGTTTATCTTCTACCCCGCCACGCTCCCAAGTTCCCTCAATAGAAAAGCCCTGCATCGCGAGCCATGGGCGGCCAAAACGAACGCGAACCCACCGTCCGTCTCCACCGGGGGGGTGACTCATCACCCATCCTTTATAGCGATATCCACTCTCATAGACGACATGCTCGTACCATCGATTGGCATCATCGACCGTTTCTGCATAGGTACCGGAGATATCCCATCCTCGGATACGTGTTCTTATTCCAATGAGCCGGCCGGTCGCGGTCGGGAAACCGCGGCGAAGGGCATCCTCTCCCCCGTACTCATAGGAAATCTCGAGGTCCTGAAGGCCCCATTGATGGGCATAGATCCGGGCAAAGTGGGGCAGAGGCCAGCGCCACCGGAGGGCATACGATAACTTCTGATCGCTATCGGCCGGTCCTCTCTCGCCCTCCGGCAGATTTTCCCCCCTCGCCAAAAAGAGATTGAGCAGATCGCCGGGTGTCAGCCTCTCCGTTCGACCGGCCCCACCGAAGAGAACGGTCCGCTTCAATTCCAGGCTGAATTGCGGCGCCGGATTCCAGGAGCCCCTCATACCCCAGAGCAAGGGGAAGGGAATGACCCGGTGCTCATCATCGAGATAGGCAAGCAGGAGCTGCCAGCGAAGACCGCCCAGATTCAGAGGCAAACCCCAGTCCCGGCGGCTTCCCAGGGAGAGGGCATCGAAGGGTGCGGCATTGTTTGAAAGCAGAAGGGAGGTCTCAGGAGTCGATGACCAGAAAAACCGCTGGCGCCCAAGAGACCAAGCGAGAGGACCCGTGGCGCCCCATAGACCGCCTTCGAGGACGCGCACACGGTCGGGGTCCGTTCCGTGCGCGCTGGCGCGGATGCGAAGCCGGGTCACAAAGTGGGAGCCGACCGGAATCCGGTAGCCGGTTTCCAGCACGCAGCCACCGCCTTCGCCGACCACCCATCCGTCATAAAGATCACGCCGCAGCCGGCTTCCTTCACGGGGTTTTGTATAATCGAATTCAAGAAAGCCCGGTTCAAGACCCCTCTCTCCGCCGGGAACAGCGGCAAGGCGCGCCAAATGATAAGACCAGGTCCACACCGGTTCGATGTCGGCCAGTTCGAATTCGTCGGCGGCGGAGGGACCGCAGAAAACGGAAAGAATAAACAGCATTCCAAAGATCTTTATAATGATCTCTTGAGTTATCTCTTTGATGTATTTTGCGGGCATCACGGCGTTATTTTAAAGAAGTGAAAGGATCGGAGCAAGCAAATGAGGCCGGCCGATAACCGGCCAGGCCATCAAGCGGCGGATGAGGCGGCTTCTTCTCCTGGATCAGACGCATCCCTTTCATCCGTCGGCTCCGGCTTCTGGGAAGCCTGGATGGCGGCCCCGGGAAGAGGCAGCCAGAAGCTGAATTTACTTCCTTTGCCCGGCTCGCTCTCGACCCATATCCGTCCGCCATGTTCTTCCACAATGCCTTTTGAGATAATGAGGCCAAGACCGGTTCCACCTGCCTTGCGGGTGGAGGATGAATCGAGCTGCCCGAACTTTCGGAAGAGCTTGGTTTGATTTTCCTCACTGATTCCCACGCCTTGATCAATGATTGAGATAACGGCGCCGTTTTCGGCCATTTCCGCTCTTATGGTGATCACACCGCCGTCATCAGAAAATTTCACCGCATTTGATACAAGATTGTTCACTACCTGCACGACCCGCATTTCATCAATGTTCAGTTTGGGGATTGAATCAGCGATTTGGATTTCCATTTTCAAACCGCGGTTCAAAACCATGGTCTCCAAGCTGTCGGTTGCATTGCGGAGCACCATCCCCAGATCAGCCAACAAAAAGTTATTTGAAAGGCGGCTGGATTCAAGCTTGCTGAAGTCGAGGATGTCGTTAATCAGACTCTCCAGACGTTCCACATTTGTTTGACTGATCTGAAGAAGTTCGGATTGCTGGGGCGGTATATCAAAGTAGCGTTCATCACCGAGGATCTCCAGCGAACCCTTGATGGAGGTCAAAGGTGTCCTCAATTCGTGGGAGACCACAGCGACAAAATCCGACTTGAGACGATCCAATTCCATGATCTTCTCGTAGATTCGGGCGTTGTGGATGGCGATGGCGGCCTGGCTGGCGAAGAGCGTCAATACCTCTTCGTCACTTGGGAGAAAAGGATCTTGACTCTTGTCCAGCACGACAATGAGACCCTGAACCGAACCATCCTGAATCAATGGTACGATGAGGGCTGAAGTGGCGCCGAGAACATGCAGGGGCTCCCCTTCCATCGCCAGTGATAGATCATTCTCAATCACGGGCTGGCCCTGTGAAATGGCCAATCCGGTCAATCCCCTGCGCCACTCGAGTTGCTCCAGCGACTCGTGATCCGGAATCACCGGACCACGAGCCCACTGGCACTGATACGCCTTCCCCCGTTCTTCCGCGAGGAGGAGAAGACCGGAGGAAGAACGTGTCAGTTGAATCGATTTTTCGACGATCTTTTCCAGGGTTCGGTCAAGATCCAGACTTGAGGTGATCTCCTTTCCGATTTCATACAGAGTTTTGATCTGCTCAGTGGCCAGTGCGACTTTGTCACGAAGATTTTCCTCATGACGCTGCAGCTCCATATTCGCTCGTTTCAGATTTTCCAGAAGCCTCCGGTTCTCCTCGGCGAGCCGCCTGCGTTCCAGAGCCCGATCAATCACTTTCTCGAGATCAAAGAGATCAAAGGGTTTTGTAATATAATCGAAGGCTCCCTTTCGCAAAGCCTCCACGGCATTGAAGACACTGGCGTTTCCGGTGATGAGAATGACCGGGACATCAGGATCCATCTCCTTGGCCACCCTCAATACTTCAAGCCCATCGACACCGGGAAGGTTGATGTCTGTCAGAACAACATCAAAGCTTTGTTCACCAAGTTGAACAATAGCCTCCTCACCCGTTGAAGAAAGAACCAGCTCATGCGAAGTCATCTGGAAGAAATCCTTGAGAACATCCAGAAGTTCGACCTCGTCATCGACAACCAAGACTCTTGTCGCTTCCTTTTCCATGTCTCTTTGCCCTATTCTTTTTGCTGTTCGCCTAAGCCGCCTGGACTTCGAGCCGGTTTCCCGAACAACAGCACACTTTATTCCGTCCCGTAGCTTTGGCTTCATAAAGCGCCCGGTCAGCTTTGTTGAGAATCGTCACCGCCTGATCACCCGCCTGGGGGAATCCGGCAATACCCATGCTGACGCTGATCTTTTTCCTGCGGCTGAAGGTATGATCGGCCACCTGCACGCGCAGACGCTCAGCGGCATTGAAGGCGCTTCTTACATCCGTCATCGGGAGAAGCACGACGAATTCATCCCCGCCGTAGCGGGCGACGAGATCCGAGTTCCTCGCCCAGCCCTTTAACAGCTTTGCCAGTTCCTTGAGGACGCGATCCCCCATCTGATGCCCATGTGTGTCGTTCAACGATTTGAAATTATCAATATCTATAAACATGAGGCTGAAGGGTTGTTCGTATCGCTGGGACCGATTTGTCTCCTCATTCAACCGTCTGATGAAATAACGCCTGTTGTTCAATGATGTCAGATCATCCGTAATGGCCAGCCGGTTCAACTCCTCGAACATGAGAAAGCGCTGGATGACCGCCGCGGTTTGACTCGCCACCAAGCTCAAAATACGTACATGTTCATTTTGGAATGTCTGGGGTTTGGGGTGGCTCAGGTTGAGCACCCCGATCAACTCGCCCTGCACCATGAGCGGCACCGAAGCAAAGGATCCAACCTCCAGATCATCCACGCGACGACCCCGGTGCAGGTCTTGCAAAACGACAATCCGCTTCTGCTTGGCCACCCAGGCGGAAAACCCGGGTCCATGATCAAATTCCACTCCACCGATGAGATCGATGTGCCGTCCGCGAAAAGCGCCGACGGTCAAGCGATCGGTCGAGGTGTTTTTTATAAATAGGGTGGCGTTTTCATAAGGAACCACATCATTCACCAGCTCGAGGAGACGCTGGAAGAGATCTTCGCGATCCAAGGTGTTTTGGATCGTCCGGCTGATCTCATAAAGGATCTCCAATTCCGAATCCACCCGTTCGATCTCACCCACGCGATTGCGCCGTACGACCCGGATCAATTTGCTATTGACGGTCTGTGCCGCTTCCAGAAGATCCGAGGACCGTTTTTGCGAAACCGCGCGCTCCACGGCGGTGCCCAAGTTTTTCGATTCCTTGGGGGTGATGAGCGCCTCTTCTTCGAGCGTCTTGATAAGACGGTGTTCACCTTTCCGAAATTTATCAATTACTGTTTGTAGCTGGCGAGACCCCACCCCATTCCGTCGCTTCATGACCATGGATTCCTTTCCTTCCTTAACTTGCCTGCTGAAAGACGGCCATTTCCTGCTCCAGGGACAATTGAATCCTTTCCCTGGCCGATTCTAATTCCTCGGGTGTCAAACCCAAGGCCTCAGTCCCCGCCCCGACTTCTTCATTCTGTTCCGTGGGCCGGGAACCTATGCCCATCCAATGCGTCACTTCATCAGCGGCCCTCACGACGAGCGTCAACCCCGAAAGAGCTGAAACATCGTCATGATGCCTCCCCACCGCTCCAGCCAAATCCTCCGGAAACTCCCAGCGTCTGGTGATCAATTCACCGACTTCAGCATGGTTGAACCCAAAGGCATCCTGCTCCAAAACGATGGACGCACCTTCTTTGTTATAGATTGAACGAAATACTGTCAGATAGCGCTCACCCATTGTTAAAGAGAGGATGAGGCGGCCGACATCATGCAACAATCCCGCGAGGAAGGCCTCCTCGGGATCGGCTTGTTTCGATCGTTGCGCCAGATAGCGCGCCGACAAGGCGGCGCCCATGCTGTGCATCCACATCGATGTCTCCTCAAAACTCGGCTTGCTCCTGCCGTGAACGGGCAATGAATGGAGTAGGATCAGATTCCGCACCGCCGTGACACCCAAGAGGACCACCGCCTGGCTGAGGGTTCTCACCTGATTTCGGAGACCGAAAAAGGGGGAATTGCAGGTGGCGAGGACCTTGCTGGTCAGACCGGGATCGGTCGAAACGACCTTCACCAGATCAGCAACGGCGATATCTTCCATATTGCGGCTCATCTGGAGAACCCGTTGGGCGACGAGCGGCATCGGGGGAACATCCTCCACCAGCTTCATCATGGCCAACTCCTCACCCTTTCCGTTCTCAGCGTCCATTCTGTAATCCCTTCTCTTTAATAATGTTAGGTGGTATTCTTTGATGCAATGCTGCTCTACTTTCGATCTTCTCACCATTCATTACTTTTCGGCTTTTCGGGTCGGGAAATTCAGCATCAGATTGGAAAAAGAGGCGGACCGATTCCCTTGATATGCGGAGCCTTCGCGCTATCTGCTCGATCCCTTCTCCCTGTTGGACCAACTGCTGAACCTGTTCCTTGATCCCCAAAACCGGCCTTCGCGTGGGCCGGTTGTCGAGCCTCCGGCCGGTGGGAAGAGGTTCGGGATCGTGGGCGAATCCCAAACTGGGGGGGCGGAGAACCGGTTGCCGGATCGGCCTGGACTCCGTGACCGGACGGGATTCCCTGACCGGCCGGGATTCCGCGATCGGATTTCCCGCCATCTCCGGCTCCTGAGCCGTTCCCGCCGGTGTGAGGGATTGAATGCCGGCTTCCTTCCAGCGCGTCGCCATGACTTCTAAATCCTGTAGAGCCTTGAGGACCGCCTCTTGGTTTGCTTGAAGCGGACCCTTGGATCCCTCATCCCCTTTTCTGAGCCTGCCGGTCTTCAAGAGACGGCGCTGGCCTTTAACAAAGAGGGCCGCACCGATAAATCCTCCGAAAACACCCCAGATGAGCGCCACCGGGAAGGAGGCGGAATCCCGGAGGATGCCGGCGGATCTCTCCTCCCCGTCGGAAATCACCCCTCCGTCCTGGTGAAAGAGACCGGAGGCGCTTTGATCTCCCGTGTCGACGGAGCTTTTCGGCACCGACTCCGGGCCGGGCCCTTGATCCCGCGCCCAGGTCACACCGTCATAGGGGCTTGTCGCGTCGGCATCAGCCGTCTGAGCTGAAAGGGGTCCGGCGCAACACATCAATGTTAAACCGATCACGACGAAGACGGAGTGCAACCTTTGCCGACCGGCTGCCGATCCGACTAGGCCTTGATATCGATAACTCGTCCTTTGACCGTCCCGCCGTCCTGGCATGACGTTTCTCCCTCTATTTTGGATTCCTGATCCTCAACACCCGTTTCTTCTTCCGGACTCATTTCCTTTTCTCTCTCCTCATCCTCAATCCCGCCGGATGCCGCTTCTTCATCGCCTCGTTGCGGGCTCTCATGCGATGGGGACTTGTCTTGATTCTGTCCCCGGTCCCGCAATCCCTGCACCCTTTCCAGGGTCTCAATTGAGGGGATTTTGTTAATGTTGCTCAACCGGTCCATGTCACCCCGGTTCCGCCGCGCGATTAAGCGGCCCGATCCACGCACCCCATCGATTCACCCTGAAGAAGCGGCCGTAATCTTGTTCTCAGGCGCTGCACCGCCTTTGTGTGAATCTGGCTGACACGGGATTCGGAAATGTTCAATGTTTCACCGATCTCCTTGAGCGTCATCTCCTCGTAGTAATAAAGGGCCAACACGAGTCTCTCCTGCTCGGAAAGGGCGTTGACACTTCTAAGAAGAAGATCGCGGGATTCGGTTGTTTCAATCTGTTCAAGAGCGTCGATCGCCTCCGCGTCCTGAATCATGTCCGAGAGCCCTGATAGCTCATGTTCGTCATCCACGGTCACCGTCGAATCGAGCGAAAGAAGCATCGAACCGCGTATATCGTCGAGGAGCTTGTGGTACTCGGTGAGCCGCATGCTCATGGCGCGCGCCACCTCTTCATCGCAGGCGGGCCGTCCGAGCTGTTGATCCAGCAAGCGGCAGGTCTTTTCCACTTGGCGGGCCTTGCGCCGGATGGTCCGTGAGGCCCAGTCAAGGGATCGAAGTTCATCCAAGACAGCCCCTTTGATCCTCCAAATGGCGTATGTCTCGAATTTTGTTCCACGGTCTGCGTCGAATTTCTCCAGCGCATCATACAGGCCGATGATCGCCGTGCTGATGAGGTCCTCCTTGTCCACCGTTCGGGGAAGACCCGCGGCCACTTTGTCGACCACATACTTCACCAAGGGTGCATACCGTCGGAGAGCCTCTTCCCGTTTTTTCTGCTCCCGCTCCAGATTCGGCGGTACAGGTTTGGCTACCAACCGGAGAAATTCAGATGTGTCCTCCATGAGACCTCCTCGTTGCGGGTCATTAGGCCGCAGGAGTTTCCTCCTCCTCGACCTGTGTCTTGGATTCAAGCTTTAACTTTTGTTCTTCCGCCTCTCGCGTGGCGACGAGCCGGCTCAGCACCATCTCCCCCACCACACGCAAGGCCAATCGAACCAGCAGATAAACGGCCAAGCCGCAGACAACGGCCCTGAATGATTGTTGAAGAGGTGTCACACCTCTGATCCATGTAATGACCGCGATGACCATGGCCGTTCCCATTCCCAGAAGGAGAGCGAAGCGATGAGCGATCTCATTCATCCCATTCTCCTAGGCGACGCCGACATGTCCCGGCAAGCGGGTCCGCGGCGGTTCTTCAACATGCAACAGCTGATCCGCCAAACTCTCGAGGGCCATTGCCGCCTGAGATTTGGGAAACATATCGACAAAGGGTTCTTGGGCGTGTATCGAACGCAGCACGAGATCATCTTCGGGTATCATGCCGAGGACCTCCGGTTTCATCTGGAGAAAGTGCTGTGCGACGGATCGTATCCGGCGGGCCGCGCGCCGCGCTTCCGCGCCGTTACGAACCCGGTTGAGGACCAATCGCGGCGCATTCCAAATCGGCCGGCTGAGCAGAACCTTCAACGTGGCATAGGCATCGGAGAAGGCGGTCGGTTCGGGCGTTGTGAGAATCAGGATTTCGCGTGTCGCCTGCGCCAGCCTGATATTTTGACGATGAATGCCGCTCCCCGTGTCGACGAGGAAAACATCATGACGGCTCTTCAGATCGTCCAATGAACGGATCAGGACCTCCCGGCGGTAATCGTCGAGGTTGGCCATATCCTCCACACCCGAGGCGGCGGGCAGCAACTTTATCCCATGCGGACCTTCCAAAATAATATCGTCCAGGGTCATCTTTCCGGAGACGACATCCCACAGGTTGTACTGAGGCACAAGACCGAGCAGAAGATCGACATTCGCCAGACTCAGATCGCCATCCAGTACCAGAACCTTGAGTCCCCGGCGGGCAAAGAGGACGGCCAAATTAGCGACTAAGGTGCTCTTGCCGACCCCGCCTTTGCCGCTGATCACTGATAAGGAAATCGGTTCCCGAAAAGAGCCGATCGGCTCTCCCGGGCGGCGGTAGGTCGACGTCCCATGAATGAGTGAGAGATGGGCCGGAGTCCTTCGTCTATCCGGTGATTGCCGTGTCATGAACCGTCATCCTTTCCTTTACCGTTGGGGTCTCGTTCTCTTGATCTATAAGCTCAATACCGTCCAGCACCAGGTCCACGATCTCTTCAGTGTCGGCCACCCGCAGATCATCCGGCACACGCTGGCCATCGGAGAGATAAGCTATCGGCAGAGAAGCTTTAAGGGGCGTTGTGAACAAACAGCCATAACTGTCTGTTTCGTCAATCTTTGTAAATGTAATCGCCTTCGGCTCAAGGGAGCGAAAGGTTCCTACATAGCGAACCTGATCCCGAACCCGCATGGAGACCGCCAGCAATACATGAACCTGTGCCCCAGGCATCGCGGCCAAGAGGGGCTTCAAGCGGCGCACCCCCTCGGGATCCGTCCATTGGATACCGGGGGTGTCGACAATAATCGTCGTCATCGAAGAAAGCAGACCTTCAAGAGCCTCTTCAACCTCCTCTGGTGAGTAGGCGATAGCGGAGGGGAGTCCGAGCACCTCGGCGTAGGAGTTAAGATGCAGGGCACCGGCCAGACGGATCGTATCCAGTGATAGGAGGCCGACAGGGTGGCCTGCATCCCGGATTCGGGCGGCGAGTTTGGCGCAGGTCGTCGTCTTCCCGACACCGGGCCCGCCCACCATCACAATAATCTGCGGATGGATGATATCCGGCATGATCTCTCCCCCGACGCGGACCAGGGAACGAATATGCCGGCGAAGCCGTTCGGCTGTGTCGGCGCTTCCATGGTGCCGCGGGGGCAAAATCTTCAAGATGCCAAGGGCCAAGGAGGAATCGACATCACTCTCGATGAGATCGAGATAGATCTCGCGGGCCCAGGGTGTGAGATGAGAGAAATGGTCAGATGAGACGAGGCGACTTAGGTACCGAATCTTATCCAACGCTTTATCAAGTTCCATCTGAAGTCCTGCCGTGTCCGGGGCCGTCCTCGTCATCGGCGATGAGGCGATCGGCAATGCGGAAACCGAGGCCGGCCCCCGAACCGGTTTGGGTGGAAGGTCCGGCCCTGGATCGCTTGCCGCCAGTACAACGACCTGTGCCGGTCGCCGGGATGAGGCCGGTGTCTTTTTTGTCTCAAGAATGAGGGCGTCTGGTCCCAGGCTCTCTCTTACCTTGGAGAGGGCACCCGCCATGTCACGCGCTTGAAACCTTCGAATATTCATGAGTACCTTTCACCACCGCCGTGGTCCTGAGCGAAGGGGCATGGGCCACTTCCGCATACGAGAGAACCACCAAGTGCGGCACGAATCGGATGATCAACTCCCGCAGATAGGGTCGAATCGCTTGCGAACAGAGAATCAGCGGTTGTGGAGAAACCACGACCGAGAGTTCTATCGCTTGGCGAATCTCCTCCACCAGTGCCTGTAATTGGTCCGGAGGGAGGATGAGGTAACGGTGACCGTCTCCCTCCCTTAAACTATCCAACAGCTCATGCTCCAAACCGGGGTCCAGCGCAATAGCATGCAGGATTCCCCGTTTATCCTTATATGGTTGGATCAAGGCGCGCCCCAGAGATTCGCGGACTTTCTCAACCAACATGTCTAAGTCTTTGACTGATGGGGCATAATCCGCCAACGTCTCCAAAATGGTGACGAGATCCCGAATCGAAACCCGCTCCTCTATGAGTCGCTGAAGAACCTTTTGCACGCCCCCGAGGTTGAGATGCTGGGGCATCAGCTCTTCGACGACGGCCGGGTATTGGGTCTTGATCTGGTCGATGAGACGCTGTGTTTCCTGCCGGCCGAGGAGTTCGTGCCCATGCCGGCGGATCACCTCAGTAAAGTGGGTGGTAAGAACAGCCGAGGGTTCCACAACGGTGTATCCGCGGGCTTCCGCTTCCTCACGCTGGCCCCGCGTAATCCAGATCGCCTGCAGACCGAAGGCCGGTTCTTTCGTTGGAATCCCGCTGAGGGGGGGCGCGTCGGGCGATCCGCCCATGGCAAGATCGTGATCGACAATGAGATTTCCGCGAGCCACCTCAACACCCCGGATATTGATAATGTAGCTGTCCGCGGAGAGCCGGATGTTATCCCGGATCCGGATCGGCGGGACAACCAGGCCCAATTCGGTCGCGATCTGCCGGCGGATCATCGAAACCCGGCGGGCGAGATCGCCCCCACTCTTCTCATCCACGAGCGGAATCAATCCGTATCCGATTTCCAATTCCAATGAATCGACGTCCAGGAGCCGCTCGACCTTCTCCGGTCCGTCGGAGACTTTGGGCTTTCTCAGTTGTATGGCTCTTTCCTTTTGACGGGCGACCTCTTGGCGCGCCAGGAGACCCACACCCGCCGTCAGTCCGCCGAGGATAAAGAAGGGCAGAAAGGGAAGCCCCGGAACCAGCCCCAATGCCAGGAGGATTCCCGCCACAACAAGAGGAGCCCGCGGCTCGGAGAGGGATTGCCGCATGACCTCGCGTCCGAGACTCCCCTGCCCCTCCGAACGGGTGATGATGATACCCGATGCGGTGGAAATCACTAGAGCGGGGAGCTGCGCCACCAATCCGTCACCGATCGTGAGAAGTGTATAAGTCCGGGCCGCTTCGCCGATCCCCATCCCCTGCTGTGTTAAACCGATCGCCAGCCCGCCGATAATATTGATCAAGGTGATGACGATGCCGGCAATCGCATCGCCGCGGACGAATTTCGACGCTCCATCCATCGCGCCATAAAAGTCGGCCTGGCGGCTGATCTCTCTCCGGCGCCTTCGCGCCTCGATTTCATCGATCAGCCCCGCGTTCAGATCGGCATCGATCGCCATCTGCCGGCCGGGCATGGCGTCCAATGTGAAACGCGCCGTCACCTCGGCAATCCTTCCGGCTCCCTTGGTAATCACAAGGAACTGAATCGCGACCAAAATGATAAAGACCACCAGACCGACGGCGTAATTGCCTCCCACGACAAAGCTCCCGAAGGCGCCGATGACTTTGCCGCCGTAGGCGTTCAGCAGGATCTGGCGTGTCGAGGCGACATTGAGAGAAAGACGGAATAGGGTGATCAGCAGCAGGACGGTTGGAAAAACGCTGAAATCGAGAGGATTGGCGACATAGATCGTGAGCATCAGAATGACCAACCCCGAGGTCAGGCTGAGGATGAGTAAGATATCGAGTACGGGCGCCGGGACGGGAATGACCAGGATGGCCAGGAGAAGCAGGATAGAACCCGCCACCAGGATATCCGCCCGACGGACAAGCCAGGAATCGTAGATCTTTTCGCTCTGACTCATCATACCTCTTTAAGCGACGCCGCGACTCTGATGGAGGCGGTAGACATAGGCCAAAATGCGGGCCACCGCTTCGAACAGGGCCGTGGGTATCCTCTGTCCAACTTCCGTTTGTTTGTGCAGCGCCCGGGCCAGCGGCGGATCCTCAACGATGGGCACATTGTGCTTCTCGGCAATCTCGCGGATGCGGAGAGCCATCTTCCGCATCCCTTTGGCCACCACTTCAGGAGCGGCCATCTTGCCGCGGTCGTACCGAAGAGCGACGGCGTAATGGGTCGGGTTCGTGATCACGACATCGGCTTTGGGTATCGCCGCCATCATCCGCTGCCAGCTCAGCCTCCTCTGCTGCGCCCGCACCTTTGATTTAATCTGCGGCGATCCCTCCTGCTGTTTGACTTCTTCCTCCACCTCCTTGCGGGTCATCTTGATGTTTTGATCATGCCGATAGCGCTGATATCCGTAATCGAGGATGGCGAGAATGAGCAGGGCCAGACCGACGCGGAGACCCATGGTGATGAATAGTTGCCCGACCCGGCTGATGATGACGCTGAGAGCGCTTCCCGTCGTCGGCAGGACGGTGGAAAAGGCCGTCTGGACAACACCCCAAGCGATGGAACCGACGATGACCAATTTCACCAGTGATTTGACCAGTTCCACACCACTGTCCATCGAGACGACTCGCTTCATCCCCTTTATAGGATCGAGTCGATCAAACTTGGGGCCCAGCGGCTTGGACGAAACATGGAAGCCGACCTGCATGACATTGGAGACTAATCCCGAGAAAAGAGCGGTGAGGGCCACCGGGGCCAGAAGACCCAAAAGAACCGGAGTCAGACGGATTTGAAGACCGACGATGCCCTGGGAGGAAAGATCGATCGTCCCCATATTCCCAAAGAAGTAGACCAAGAGATCCCGGCACTTGGTGAAAAAAGTGGGGCCATAGAAGGAAAAGACAGCGGTCAGGGCGAGGAGAACGATGGCATTGGCCACCTCCCGGGAGCGCGCTACCTGTCCCTCGCGACGGGCTTCCAGCCGCCGGCGGGGTGTCGCTTGCTCGGTTCTCTCCTGGAAAGACTGCTCAGCCACCTTTCCCCCTCTTCCCCCCTTTTGGGGATCCTCTCGGAGTCAAACTAGGAGGAGATCACCCTCCTAGTGGGCTATCTGCAAGCTACATGCCACGTAGGAGAGTTATGAGGTCGGATTCCATTCCTGCGAAGAGACGATCGAGCGTTGATACGAAAAGAGGCAGAGTTAGGGCCAATGTGCCGAGTCCCAAAGCGATCTTAATGGGGAAGCCGATGATGAAAATATTCATCTGGGGAACGGTTCGAGCGACAAATCCCATGGCAGCTTCGGCTAAAAACAGTACGCCCAGGACAGCGCCCCCGACTTCCAGCCCCACCACAAAAATCGAGGCGGAGAGGTCTATCAG
This sequence comes from Candidatus Eisenbacteria bacterium, assembly GCA_018831195.1. NCBI lineage: Bacteria > Candidatus Eiseniibacteriota > Candidatus Eiseniibacteriota bacterium. The sequence goes on from JAHJDP010000085.1 coordinate 59,064, forward strand.
GGTGTTCGCCACGGAGGCTCCCATCCCCAGAGTCCCCGGGGGATGCATCCTGAGACTGAAGGAGAGGGCTCTGAGAAGGATATGATGCCCGTCGGAGAGGAGAAAGATGAGGATGGCCGTCGTCTCCAGAAAACGGCCGATAATACCACCGGAGTTGCCGGAGGTCGGATCCATGATCCCTGCCAGTCCGATTCCCATCTGTGTCCCCATCAGCTGCCCGGCCAGATTGATTCCGACAAAGGGGAAAGATGCGGCCAAACCCAGCAAGGCCCCCAACAGGGCCTCGGAGACGACCGCCAGCAGCGTCCCAGGGAGAGTGTTGAGCGCTTCAATCGGCCCGGGGGGCGCGATTGGGGTTAGAATCACCGTCAGAGTGATGGCGGCGGCCACCTTGATTTGGCCGGGAATCTCGCGCCGGGCGAGAATCGGACTCGTCATAAAGAACCCGAGAGACCGGAAAAGGACGAGCAGGGCCACCGGCACCCAATGAAAATCCATGTGAGGCTCCTTCCCCTTCTAGCCGACTCCGCCCAGGTTTGAAAACAGCTCGATGGTGAAATCCATCATTTTGTGGACCATCCAGGGCAGAAAGAGAAAGAGCGAGAGCACCACCGCGAGGATTTTCGGAATAAATGTGAGGGTCATCTCCTGTATCTGTGTCACGGCCTGGAAGACCGAGACGATCAACCCGGTCACCAGCCCGAACAAAAGCATCGGCGCCGACATGAGCAGCGCCAGCCAAAGGGTGTGCTTGAAGAGCTCAATTGCCTCGGTGACCGTCATGGCAGCGACCTCCTAGAAGAAACTCGTCACGATGGACCGAACGACCAAGTGCCAGCCATCCGCCAGAACAAAAAGCAGGATCTTGAAAGGAAGACTGATCATGACCGGTGGGAGCATCAGCATCCCCATCGACATCAAAACACTGGCGACAACCATGTCGATGATGAGAAAAGGCAGATAGAGCACAAATCCCATCTGAAACGCTTTCCTCAATTCGCTGATCATGAAGGAGGGGATAAGAACCTCCAGCGGCACTTCACCCAGATTGGCCGGCTTTTCACGCTTCGAGAGTCCTTGGAATAGAGCCATATCCTTTTCCCGTGTCTGCGAAGCCATGAAACCGCGCAGCGGGGCCACGCCATTTTTCAAAGCGTCCCCCGGAGTTATTTCCCCATTCAGATAAGGACGAACCGCTTCTTGGTGGATCTGCGTCCACACGGGAGACATGACAAAAAAAGTGAGGAAGAGCGCCAGCCCGATCAGGACGGGATTAGGCGGCATTTGCTGCGTGCTCATGGCCTGGCGCAGGAAACCGAGAACAATGATGATCCTCGTGAACGAGGTCACCATGAGAATAAGCGCCGGGGCCATGGAGAGAAGGGTCAACAAGAAAACGATTTGTATGGTTGAAGCGACCCGCTCGGATCCCTCCTCCTCACCCATCGAAACGGTCAGCGAGGGCCCGGCATGGGCTGTTCCCGACGCCAGCATGAGCAAGGTGGCGATTCCCAGGAAGAGAACCAGGGAGAAAACAATTTTGGAGGCCTGACCGTTCGCCCTCCATGGCGACGGATCCATCCTTGGCATTACCGATTGTCCTCCTTAACCGTGTCTTCCATTCCCGTCGCAGAAATCCGGACGGGGAAACCAAGATTCCTCAACCGGTTCATACGATCCTCAAGCGCATGGGAGAATTCTTCTGTCTTGGCTGCTTGAGGCTGGCTCTCTTCCTGAGGCTGTTCCCTCCAGCTTCCCAGGCGTGTTATCCGCTGCTGTGTGATACCGACGAGCACTTTGCGATCACCAATGCCGATGAGAGCGACCCAGGAGTTTCTTCCCAGGGCCTTCTGGGCCTCCACATCGATCCCGTACCCCGTTACCTTGCCGCGCGTTCTCCTTTGAAGACGCCGGTAGGTATAATAAAGGAGGGCGAGCAGACCGAGAACAATGATCAATGAAAGGGCGATACGCCCGACGAGTCCGCCCGCCGAGGCGAGTTCGGTTTCAGCCTGTGTCGGTGTTGTTAAACCTGATCCGATAATGAAGAGTGGTAAGATCATTTGATCCTCATGCCAGTTTCTGTACCCGGTCGCGCGGCGACAACAGATGTGTAATCCGGATGCCGAACTGCTCATCCACAACGACGACCTCTCCCTTGCCGATATTCACTCCATTGACCAGAAGATCGACCGATTCACCCGCCATTTTGTCCAACTCCACAACGCTCCCCGGACCCAGATCCAGGATTTCGGAGATATCCATCTGCGCACGCCCCAACTCCACGGCGATGGGTAGTTGAACATCATAGAGAAGTTCAAGATTCGCTCCCTCGCCGGCGCGGTGAGAATTCACCAGCTGTGGAAACTCAACCGTCTTCACCTCCGACAGTGAATTGTTTTCGGAATCATCCAGCACACCAAGTTCCGCGGCGGCCTGGAGAAGATTATCAATATCTTCTTCCGATGCTGATGATCCATCGTTATCGCCGGCGCCTTGGGGAAATTGCTCATCGAGCCCCAGTGAATCGATCCCTCCGGACGGATCGGTTTCCTCATCGGCGGCACCGGCCGCATCCGGTGTTCCCGATTCTGCTCCCAAAACCTCTTCGTTTTCGGTCGACTCGGATTCTGACCCGCCGATCGATTCGATTTCTTCGTTTTCATCCCCGGTGGGATTCATCGTTTCATCCATGTCGAGCCTCTCCTTCGCTCACAGTGGTTTGGGTTCCGTCATAAACGCCCAAGATTTGAACAGCTTTCCATTTCTTGGTTCGCCCGGGGCGACCCAAAAACTTTGTATATCCGTCAACGATAATGTTAACGGGGTCCTCGACCTTGGCATCCAAGGGAAGGACGTCTCCTACTTTCAGTTTCAGGAAATCGTAAACCGTAACATCGCTTCGGCCTAATTGCACCGCGATGTCCATCGGCCCCATACCCAGCGCGTGCTTGATTTCCTTTTTTGTCTCTTCACTCAGCGGATCGCGGGAGACCAGAAAACGGTTCTCCCCGGCCAGATGCCCGAGAATCGTCTCAATAAACGGGAACGGATATGTCAAAGTAATCAGTCCCGAGGTCTTCGGCATGGAGACCTGGAGGGTCAATACAAGAACCGTTTCAGTCGGCGGCAAAAGGTTCTGAAGCTGGGGATTCAGCTCGAATGGCCTCATGACCGGCTCCAGAGCACATATCGGCGCCCAAACCTCCTTTAAAGCCGGCAGAATTTTCCCCACCATTTTCGAAATGATGGTCGCTTCAATCGGCGTCATATCCCTTTCTTCTTCAGGTGAAAGGCCGGAGCCGCCGAGTAGTTTATCAAACATCGCCAAACCGAGGGCGGATTGCATATCCAGGATCGTTGTTCCGTTTTCCTCCTTGAGATCCAGGAGAAAGACGCCGGCTGATTGCGGAAGGCTGATGATATATTCCCCATAGCTGAATTGCTCGAGGCTCATTAACTCCGCCGTCACACGCGCTCTCAGAAGAGTTGAGAGCAGAACACCCAGTCTCCGGGAGAAAGGAACATGAAGGTTTTGTAAAATCTTCAGCTGTTCCCTGGAGACACGACTGGGGCGCCGGAAGTCATAGGAAGAGATTTTTTTATCGCTCGCCTCCGAAACTTCTTGTTGTCGCTCCTCAGCTTCCTCGTCATCCGTCGGAATAGCGCCGAGTAGGGCATCAACTTCATCCTGGCTTAGGATGTTCGCCACCGGGACAATCTCCTTCCTATCTTCCGTTCTTCCTGGCTGAGACTACTGGACGATGTAGTCCGTAAAATAGAGATTCAGGGCTTTGCCATTGACAAGGATCTCGTTGACCTTAATCAATATCGATTCACGGATCTCCTCTCTCAGAACGGGGTCAACGGCTTCTTCGAGGCCCCGCGAACTGAATTCCCGTATAAGGAGATCACGGATTTGCGGATTGCGGGCCGCCATCTCCTCCACAACCCCCTCACCTTCCAGTTCGAAGGTGACCCCCACCTTGAGAAACCGCCGGCCCGACGTGCCCGCCGGATTGACGATAATCTCATCCACTGAATGTATAAGAGACGGCGGCGGCGAGGGCGCCGTTTCAGGTTCGGGCGCAACTTCACCCGCGATCAGCTCTTCGTCGACCGGCGCGTTCAGCCTCGGTGCGAGAACCTTTGTAATGACCACAAAGGAGATCACCGCCGTCACCGCAATGACCAGGACAAGAACCGCGATCTTTGCCACCGCGGTAGGAATCTTCGGGAGGGACGGCAGTTTTAGACCGAATTTCTTCTTGCCTGTGCCCTCGCCGGCCGGCTGTTCCTGATCGTTTACCGCGGCCTCACCCTGCGGTCCGGCCTTTTCTCTAATTTCTGCAGCCTCTCCCGCCATCACTCAACTCCTCCAGCGGCCCTTTACCGCTTCAAGTTGATGACATCCGACAAAATTTCATCGGTTGTGGTCAGGACCCGGGCGCTCGCTTGAAAACCGCGCTGGGCCAGAATCATTTGTGTGAATTGTTCCGCCAAATCGACATTGGAGCCTTCCAACGCACCCGGTTGGATTGTTAAACCACCATGAGATTCGGGCGGCGCCACCATCGGGGATCCCGAGTTCGGCGAGAAGGCGAAAAGAGATCCACCCTCGCGCGTCAGTCCCGACGGATTGGCAAAACGGGCGACAGCGACTTGGGCGATCGGCCGTTGTACACCGTTTGAAAAGAGCCCGTGTATAATCCCATTCTGATCAAATTGGAAATCAACAAATTCCCCGGCGCTGTAGCCGTCTTGATTGGCGATGACCTGCGTTTCGGAACTCAGCATGGTCAACCCGCTGAAGGTTCCCTGCGTTCCAACATCGAGATTCATGCTCACGGGGCTGGTGCTTCCATTGCCGAAATCCAGCTGGATTCCGGCGGGGATCTTGTCCCCTTCGGGATTATAGGAGAGTCCTTGAATTGATCCGTCTGAGTTCCAAGCGATACGGCCGGAGCCTCCCTGCAGCACACGGACTTCGCCGTTATCCACCTTCGCTGTCCAGCTGACGGCGTTTTCTCCGAGGACACGGGTCAATTCGATCGTCAGAGTGTGGGCCTCTCCCAAGCTGTCATAAATTGTCAGATCCTGCGTCACCGCGATCGGGTCCCGGGCCTCTTGCAATGTCTCCATCTCGAGACTCGAACCGAAATCGATCCGTAGATTGTCATCGGCTCCCATGCCCCGCATCGTCAGGGCATCGATCGCCGCCGTGGTCCCTAGTGAGGCCGGCGTATCAATTCGAATCCTGCTTTGAGAATCAAGGGACACGGTGGTCCCGGACACTTCAGGATCTTCATTCAGCATTGATTGCAACGCCGACATCAGATCAGCCAGTGTTGTATTGCCCGATACGTCGACTTCCGCGCTATAGCCGGTGCCGTTGACCTGCGCCGAGATCGCAATCGTATCTCCATCCTGCAACAGGGCTTCACCGCCTGTTCCCAGGGAAAGAAGCTTGGTTGTCGAATCGACGGTTCCGCCGTCAATGTGATAAAGGACTGCTGATTGAAGCGCCTGCCCGAGCGGTTGGGAATCAGAGTTCAAATTGCCGGCGATAGAGATGTCGGATGTTACACGGGCCGGCTCCATCTCCGTGATCGGGATCGCAAGATCCCCGAACTGTGTCCCGAAGGCCTGGACCTTCGGATCATATGTATAACCCTGAACAGCCAGTCCGCTGGTGGAGCTGACGAGCCGTCCACTTGAATCCAGCCGGAAAGATCCCGCCCGCGAATAGAGATATTGATCCCCGGCATTGAGAACAAAGAAACCGCTTCCTTCAAGCGCCAGATCGGTCGATACACCGGTGGCTTCAATGCCGCCTTGTGTAAAGAGCGGATCCGTCGCCGCCAAACGGGTTCCTGTTCCCATTTGGAGCGCATTGAGACCGCCTCGGGAGCCTATCGACCCCACCGATGAGCGGATTGTCTGCGCCAAGGCTTCTTCAAATGTCGTCCGTCCCGCCTTAAAACCGACAGTATTGACATTGGCAATGTTATTGCCTATCACATCCAACATTCCAACATGACTGGATAGACCTGAAACCGCGGAAAATAGTGATCGCATCATGATTCATCCCTCCCGGACGAGCCGTCTATTCTTCTGAAATGCTCCCGATTTCAATCACGGAGCCCAATGGGATCTGTTGCCCGTTCATGATGAGCCATGTCTGACCCTGGTCATATGAAACACCAGAGATCAAACCAGCCACGACCGGTACAGCGCCCAGAGGCTCGCCGTCGACATCAAAAGCTGACACCTGCAAATTATAAGATCCCGGGGGTAGCTCATCGCCGTCATCCGCCACCGGATTCCAATCCCAAACCGTGTTTCCTTGCGGCACACCCTCGCGCCGTACAATGGCCACTGTTTGTCCCGATTCATCCACAACCGAGATCAAAACCTCTTGCGCCTGCTGGGGAAGGTAGACACCCACCTCCACCGGATCCGTACCAGTAATGTTTAACTCACCCGAACTCGCCACCAGCCGCCGGCCGATCATTTGAGGCGTCATTGTTTGCCCCAGTGATTCGATCATCAGGGTTTGTGTCTGTGCCGTGGCGTTCAAATTTTGCATTTGCTCCAGAGAGCTGAATTGCGCCAATTGAGCCACCATTTCCTCATTCTGCATCGGATTCAGAGGATCCTGATTCACCAGCTGAGCCAGCAGCAGCTTTAAAAAATCTTCCTTGCCGAGATCGGCGTATCCCGCCGCCGCACTCAACGCGGCATTTGTCGATCCAATCGAAGTTACTTCCATTTCTATTGACTCCCTTCATGCCCCAAACCGGGCCTCACACCCCTAGCTAAACCAGCAAATTTATCCGCCCGCCCGGCAATCTTCGTTCGATTCCCGTCAACGTTTCCGCCGGCTCCGCCGTTTCCGTGGCGGACACATCCGCTGCGCGTTCCTCGCCGGGGACGGGCCCTTGAAATGCTCGATCGAATGCGGTTCGCTCTTCACCCGATCCGACCAAGAAATGACCAAGTTCAAAACCGGACTGCTGAAGAGCCTTTTCCAGACCCTGCCGCCCGTCCTGAAGAAGTTGAATGACCCTTGAGTGATCCGACTGAACCGTCAAATCAACGCGGTTGCCTTCGGTACGGATCCGAATATTGAGAGTTCCCCATTCCGGGGGACGAAGACGGATATTGATTTCTTGACGGCCGTTCCGGATGGCCAACCGGACGACTTGCCCCACCTGTTCCGTAAAAATTTCCGGCTCGGTATTCGGAACCCAGATCGATTCTGTCTCCGCCGCCGCCACAACCTGCGCGCCCGGTGCGGAGAACATCATCGGGATTCCATCAGCAGCTGTTTCTGTCGTACCTGTAGTCGTAATACCTGTTTTGGAATTCGTCGTTGAGTTTTCAAGTTGCGGATCGACGGGTACGGAATTCCGGCGTGTCGATCCGGTTATAGATTCCACCTCCTGGCCGGGCACGACAGCGGGTTGGCCGTTTCGCCTTTGACCGCCGAATCCGCCAGAAGCATTGGAAGGATTGTCCCGCCCGTTTGAGGCATCGGGAAGCTCCGATCCTTTGCCTTGCGGAGCCTGGGTCCATTCCGGCTCCAAGCCCTTTTCGGCATCCAATGCGGCCGCTTCCGAAGGGTGCTTTGCCTCTACGGCCTGATGGGTGATGGTGGGCGGGGCGCCGGAAGATAACCTTTGCGCCCGATCCCCCTTCTGAAGGTCTCGAGCCGGATCGGTCTTATCCATAACCTCTGTCTCTTTCCCTCCATCGATCTCTTTCACCATGGCTTCTTTCCACCCGTCGGCCTCTTTTACAATCGCATCTTTCGCAATCGTCTCCTCTCCCTGGATGGGAGGAGTCTCCGCCTTTGATGATCCGGCATTTACAGACGGCGGCGTCACAGCGACATTCTCGAGCGGCGGATGGACGGTTTTGGCCTCTTTCGGCGACGGCGCGGAGGCAAACCCCTCCTCACCCTGCGCTGGTGAAGTTTCATCGCCACCTTCAACCTTCGATTGAAGCCGGCTCTCCATCGTGGAATACGCGCTCCACATGAGATGAAATTCGGATGGTTCACCGAAGTCCGATTTCATCCTTCGGGGCGGCGGCATATCATCAGCCGGCCGCGGTTTACCGGACGGTTGCAGTAAAGGAAGATTTGGCGTGGGGAACGCCTGCTCTCCAACTACCATGCCTCCTCCTCATACCACCGGTTGTCATTCGTTGTCGTTTCATTGACCTCAGGCTCAGGAGCCAGACCCAGCACGCGCTTGCTTAGACGCGCTGCACGGCCGGGCTCCAAAGCGCCCAGAACTTTTGAAGCCTGCCGGGGAGACATTTGTGTTAAAAGAAGTTCAGCCTCGGCATTGGTGAGCCCCGATAGAACCCGCGCCGCTTCCAGCGGCTTCATACCGGAGAAGATCTTCACTAAGCGACTCACCCGCTCCTCCTCGGTCAAACTTTCTGATGTCGCCAGTGATTCCGACAACCGGACTTGAAGAAGACCCTCCAACCGGGACATCCGCCCTTCAAAATCCTCTTCCTCGACACGCCGCCAACGCTCTATTGTCCGTATCGAATCCCATGGCGCGGATTCCCACTTCACCGGAGGCGCCTTCGGTTTCGTCTTGGGCATCTCGGATATCGTGTTTTCCTTGGCCTTCACTTCGATCACATCCGGTTCCATCATCTTCTTGACGCGGGGGATCACACCCCTCTGCGCCGCACCCGTAATAAACATCATGCTCACAAAGATCGTCAGGCAACTGGCAACCAGCACGGCGATGAACGCCAAAGCGCTGCCGCTTCCCCGGTTAGGAGCCCAGCGGTGTTCCTGAATATTTTCCTTTGTGGGTGTCAACACTTTCACAATCCTTAGGCAGCCCGTCGCCGGAATTGCTGAGATGCAAATTCGTCCATTTCCTTTTGTTCATCTCTGAGAATAAATCTGACAAACTCTGAATACCGGCGATCCCTTAAACGCTCCAGGATCTTTTCCCGTCGTTCGGCTTCCTGAAACTCCTGTCGGGCCTGCCCTGTCCGTTTCTCCGAGTCGGTGACGCCTTGCGCCGCTGTTCTGCGCTGGTATTGGAGATCCTCCAAATGCCGCCGGCCTTGATGAACTTCCCAAGCATTATCCTGTTGAGTCAGCTGACGACGCGCCGTTTCCATTCCCTTTCCCTCCGCTTTCTTTGCATCCTCTAGTTTCTCGCGAGCTTGACTCTCCACGCGGTGGTGGTGAGCCAACTTCCTTTGTTCCCCTTTTGTCTCCTCCTCACGAACCCGTTGCACACCGGATAGTGGAAAGCGAAAACGTTTCATTTCCTCCCCCCCTTAGTTGCTGTCATGATGTCGCTCCTTGCTTTTCAGCCTTTTCACCTTCAGCAACCGTGTCGCCGACTTGTGCCAGTTCCTTCAACCCGGCGATTGTGGTCGCAAAATCACATCCTTCATTCCTGCCCTGGCGCAAAAAACCGGTGATCTGATCCCATTGGCGCAAAGCCCGATCGACCAGAGGCTGCGATCCTTTCACATAGGCGCCGAGTTGGATCGCATCCTCTGCTTCCCGGTAGGCGGCAATCAGATGGCGCAATCTTCCGGCGCTGGCCTGATGCTCGGGATCCACAATGTCATCCATCACACGACTGATACTCTCCAAGACATCCACGGCCGGATAGTGATTGGAAACAGCCAGGCGCCGGGAGAGCACAATGTGCCCGTCGAGAACGGCCCTTGCGGCGTCGGCGACCGGTTCGGCCAGGTCATCCGACTCCACCAACACGGCGAAAAGACCGGTGATGGAACCATTTTTATTGTTGCCACAGCGCTCCAACAACTGCGGCAATAATGTAAAAGCACTGGGCGGATAACCGCGTGTCGTCGGCGGCTCACCTGCGGCGAGGCCGATCTCGCGCTGCGCTGTGGCGACACGGGTCAGCGAATCCATCATCAGCAGAACGTTCATCCCTTGATCACGAAAGTATTCGGCGACGGTGACGGCCAGCAGGGCGGCCTTGATACGAACCAGGGGAGGCTGATCACTTGTCGCGGCGATGACAACGGATCGCTCCAAACCGGCCCCCAGATCTCTTTCAATAAACTCACGAACCTCCCGGCCTCTTTCCCCAACCAGGGCGATAACACTCACCTGCGCCTGCGTATGCCGGGCGATAGAACCAAGAAGCACTGATTTACCGACACCGGTTCCCGCCAGAATCCCCGTTCGCTGTCCCTGTCCAAGGGTTAAGAAAGCGTCGATCGACCGGATACCGGTACTCAAGGGCGCTCGGATTCTTCGCCGCTCCAACGGATCAGGCGCCGCCGCTTCCAGCGGGCGCAGGCTCACATCATGCAACGGGCCCTTCTTATCCAAAGGTTCGCCGAGGCCGCTGATAACCCGTCCGAGAAGACCTTGCCCGACCGGGGCGAGAAGAGGCCCACCGGCCGATACGACTGAGGCAGCGGAACGAAGACCCCTCGTATTATTCAGACTCATGAGCAAAATCCGGTCATCACGGAATCCAACGACCTGTGCCGGGATCCAATCTCCGTTACTCTGGATTTTACACATGTCTCCGACCGAGACTTTCGGCCCGCTCGCCTCAACAAGGATGCCGAGAGTTTGTGAAACCCGTCCCATTTCCAGGATGGGATTCAACGCGTCAAGCTTCCCGGCGATTTTCTTAAGCCTCTTGATGCCCATCGTCTTCCTGGCTCCAGCGGTCCACTAGTTCTCCTATCTGCTTCAATTGATGTGAGGGCTGGGAATCCCAACCCCGCTCTCCCCACCAAACAACACTACCGCCAAGTTCAATCGTTTCATCGGCGATAATCTGCAGGGTGTTATCCTGCACCGCCGCACCCTTTCCAAGGGCTTTTTGAATCAACTCGAGATCGCTTGGGTTCACCCGCACTTGGGCGGGGCTGCCATTGGTAACCTCCTGAAGAGCCGCCCGAGTCAATCGCACCACCGCATCACGGTCGCATCTGAGTTCCCTGCGAACGACCGCTTCGGCGATGCGAATCACCACCTTGATCGCGAGACCCTCCCATTCCCCCGCCATCTCCTTCTGCGATTCCTTCAGGGAACCCGCGATTTGCCGGCAATGATCAAAGAGTCCGGCGAGTTCCTGCCGGATCGCTCGCTCTCCTTCGCGCAATCCTTCGAGTCTGGCCGCATCCCTCATCCGCACGGCTTCCGCAGCGAGAATCATCGGCTCCGGCGGAGGTCCAGCGACCTCGGCTCGATACATCTCACGTTCCCGATCGGTAAGGTTCCGGGTGTTCACATTTATCAGGGCCGTGTTCAATCGCGGCTGTCGGATGACCCTAGACAATGATCTCCTCCTCTTCGCCGCCGCGTGACACGACAATCTTACCCTGCTCCTCGAGTCTTCGGATGGTTTCCACAATCCGCTGCTGTGACTCTTCAACGGTCTTCAATCGTACAGGTCCGAGATACTCGATCTCGTCCTTGAGCATGTCGGAGGCCCGTTGAGACATATTGTTATAGATTTTAGTTTTTACGTCCTCAGAGGCGACCTTGAGAGCCAATCCCAGATCCTTTGAATCGACCTCCTTGAGCACCTGCTGGATATCCCGATCGATGAGATGAACGATATCCTCGAAGACGAACATGAGATTCTTTATCTTCGCGGCCAATTCGGGATCTTCCCGGTCCAGAATCCCAAGAATGTTCTTTTCCGTCCCCCGATCGACGAGATTCAGGACCGTCGCGACGGAATCGATGCCACCCATCCGGTTGGAGGATGATTTGCCGATCATCTTTATCTGCTCCCGGAGAATGTTATCCATTTCATAAAATGTTTCTTGGGAGATCTGTTCCATGCAAGCGATCCTGGCGATGACATCGGGCTGGATATCCTGCGGCAGCTGTGTCAATACCGCGGCGGCTTGATGGGCGTCCAACCGGGCCAGGATTAGAGCCATCGTCTGGGGATGCTCACTTTGTATAAAGGAGAGCAGTTGCTCGGGATCAACCTGTTCAATCGCCTGAAGCGTGCTCTCCTCCAGAGTCGTCCTCACCCGGCTGAGAATCTCCCTCGCCCGTTCCGTCCCGACGGCCTTAATCAGCATCTGCTGGGCATAATCAATTCCACCTTCCAGGTAGAACGATTGCGCCATGACCATATCCTTGAACTCGGACAGCAATTCCTTTCGCTTGGCGGTGGGAATTTCCTTTGTTCTCGCGATCTCCATCGTGACTGCTTCAACTTCAGTTGAATCCAAGTACTTGGTCACTGAAGCGGCGGCTTCCGCGCCCAAGGTCACCAGCAACATGGCGGCCTTGCGGATCCCACCTTCTGAAAATCCCTTGGGTGGCATTTAACCCTCGTGCATCCAGGCCCGGATCAATCGAGCCGTTACATCTGGTGATTCGTTGGATAACCGGCGAACCTCCAATTCAAGCGGATCTCCTTCCGGTTCTCTCAGTATCTCGATCTCTCTTTTCCTGATCTCCGCTTCTGGCGTTGCAGGGCGCTTGTACATCTTCTTGAGCAATCCCCGGAAGGCGAAAATGAGCAGCACAGCAATGATCAAACCGCCGATCCTCGTGACGATATCGATGACCTGCTGCATCTTGTGGGTTTTTTCCATCTCCTGGCGTTCAGTATCCAAGGAGGTGGTGTCAAAGGCGATGTTTTCAACATTCAACTCATCACCTCGATCGTTGCTGAATCCCAATGCGGCTTTGATCAATTGCGTCAATTTCTGCATCTCTTCGGCGGAGCGCGTCGTATATTGCCGCACGCCGTTTTCATCCACTGTATAGGTCCCATCAATAAAGACGGCGCCCGTCAGCTTCTTTAACGTTCCCGCGGATCCAAGGACACGTTCCATGCGTTTTGAGAATTCATAATTCGTCGTCGAACTTTCAGAACTGCTGCCGTCGGAGTTTGTTCCGCTTGTGGTTTGCTCGCTGATAATGGCCGGGTTCTCGGCATCATAGGTTTCAATGGTGCGATCGACCTTCTCCCAATCGAGTTCGGCGGTCAGCCGGACAATCGCCTTATTCGGGCCCAAAACTGCTTCCAGCATTGATTGGGCTTTGCGGGCAAGATGGTCTTCTACATTCCGAGTGAGTTCCATCTGATCCGACGAAGCGGCGAAATTGGTTCCCCCGGTGTTGCTGAGCAGATTGCCCGCCGTGTCGAGAATCGTAACATTATCGGTCTCCAAACCCTCAACGGCACTGGCGACAAGATGTACAATTCCGCGGACGTGCCCGGAGGCCAAACGGGCTCCGGCATTTAAACGCACAACAACTGAAGCGGTTGTTTTGTTCTGATCTTCCTGAAAAAGGCTTTCCTCAGGGATAACAAGATGCACCCGGGCTTGCTGTATTTCTTCGAGCGTCTGAATGGTTCTGGCGATTTCCCCTTCCAAGGCCCGCCGGTGTTGAAACTTTTGTATAAAATCAGTCCAACCCATCTTCCCCTGATCCATAATCTCGTATCCACGGCTGCCGGTCCGGGGAAGACCTTGATTGGCGAGACTCAGACGGGCTTCATAGACCTTATCCTTCGGAACAACAACGGTCGTACCGCCGTCCCGGAGTTCATAGTCGACCTTCTCTGATTGAAGACGTTCAACGATCGACCCAGCTTCCTCCGGATCCAACCGGGCATAAAGGATGGCGTATTCGGGCGAAGAAGCCCAGAGGGATAGAAGTATCAGCGTCACTATTAAGGCGCCGCCCAGCGTCAGAGTCAGAAGACGCTGCCCCGGTGTGAGTTGATGAAAGAGCCTTCCAATAAAGGATATTGAAAAGAACTGAGCCAATCCTCACCTCCTGATACAGGACTAAACCTGCATCCTCGAGATTTCCTGATACGCGGAGATCACCCGATCGCGCATTTGAACCAATAGCTTCAAAGAGACCGCAGCCTCCTGCTGCGCAATGATGACCTCGTGCAGATCACGGACCTCTCCGCGGGCAAATGCACCGGTCATATCTTCCGATCGAATTTGGTTCTCATTCACACCGCTGATAAACTCTTTGAATGTCTCTTCAAATGAAACCTGGTTCTTTGCGGCAACGGATCCCTCATTATTTTTGATTGGCACATTCAGCCGAATCGGTCCTATTTCACTGATCCCTGCCATTATCCCCGCCTTTCCTCACTATTCTTGCCAGCACCAATCTCATCCTTCCAGCAGACAGCTACGCTGTTCGGCCCATTTGCAGGGCTGATTCATAGATCTGCCGCATCGCCGCCAATGACGCCAAATTCGCCTCATAGGCGCGTGTCGCCAAAACGAGGTTCACCATTTCAACCGCCGTATCGACATTTGGGTATTTAACAATGCCATTCTCATCGGCATCGGGATGAGAAGGATCAAAGACTTCGACAAAAGGAGTGGGGTCATCGGTGATTGAATCCACCAGAACCGATGCCAGCTTCTCCGACCGTCCGGAAGCCGGCGCCGCCATCGGCTGAAGATGCCCTGCTCTTGTTTGTCGCAGACCCTTCAGGGCTTGAGGCGCGATGACATCACCCACAGCTTGATTAATCTCATCGACGCGGAAGACGACGTCTTTCCGCCGGTAGGGCTCACCTGTTGCCGTCATGGTTGTTTGAGCATTCGCCAAGTTCTCGGCGATCGTGTCCATCTGGCGCCGGTAGGCGGAAAGGGCGCCGGCGCTGATATCCATAGATGACAACGAGCCGACCCTCATCACTCTCTCCCTTCTCTATACCCTTGGCCCATGCCGGATTCTCTAAAGATGGAATGCATCATCTCCCCCGTGAATGGCTAGCGGATCGGTCCGATGGCATCGATCAGCGATCTGTAATGCCCCGCCACGAACTGACTCAGGGCCTGGTAATGAAGGGTGGATTTTTGGAGCTCGATGATTTGCCGCTCTAATTCCAAGGGTTCCGAATCGGCGACGACCCGGGGACCGGGAATTTTCGACGCCCTGGAGCCCCCTGTTTCACCGGCAATGTGCCCCTTCTTCGATGAGTTCAAGGGCAGGCTGGGAGTGGTCTGCATCCCGGAAAGGAGTTCTTCAAATTTCACGGCCTGTGGCTTATATCCCGGTGTCTGGATATTGGCCAAATTTGAGGCCGCCACCTTCTGTCGCAAGGCCGCGGCATCCAACGCCTTTCTCAAGATTGGAATCGATCCCTGATTCGCTGTAATGCCGTCCATTATCCCTTCATCCTCCCTCGGCCATCCAATAGCTCACACATAGGGTTTGCAAGGGGGGTGCCAATGACGGTATCTAAAATTAAGGTTTTATCCTATTGATTGACAACAAGTTGAGGGAATTCATCATAGGGGCTCGTCAGAAGGGGGGGGAAAGATCATCCTCCATGAGGAAAGATCTTCCGGGTGTGATTAGAATTGTTGCAGTCGCGGAGATTTATCCTGCTCCGGATCGACCTCCGGAAACGGCTCCGCTTCCCCCAAATTTGCGGCTCTTGGGGGCTGGTACTCAGCCAGTTTGTTGCGGACCGTTCGGACGCTGATCCCCAATCGGCGGGCGGCGCGGGTTCGGTTCCCCTTCTCTTCATGTAGGATTCGGAGGATCGTCTGCCGTTCCATCTCCCGGAGATTATCCTCTTGCCGGACGGGCATGGGGGTGGGCTGGGCCACATCCCGCCAAAGCAAATGCTCCAAACGCAACTCCCCACCCATACAAAGGATGATTCCGCGGGATATGACATTTTCAAGCTCGCGCACATTACCCGGCCAGTCATGGGCCATGAATCTTTCCAACACCGCCGGAGAAACCGAGGTAGGCTCCCGCCCATTCTCTTTAGAGACTTTCTCGACAAAGTGCCGGATGAGATCTGGAATATCCTCTTTGCGATCCCGCAGAGGGGGGACCTCAATGGGAACGACATTTAATCGGTAATAGAGATCCTTGCGGAACTCGCCTCTTTCAATCATGGCTTCCAAATCGGTATTTGTTGTGGCGATGACCCTGACATCGACCCGAACCGGCTGGGAACCTCCGACCCGGTAAAATTCCTTCTCTTGAATCGCTCGTAAAAGTTTCGGTTGAAGAGACAGATCCATCTCGCTGATTTCATCAAGAAGAAGGGTTCCCCCATCGCTGATCTCGAACTTCCCCTTGCCGCGCGAGACGGCCCCGGTGAAGGCTCCTTTCTCAAAACCGAATAACTCCGATTCCAGAAGACCTGGTGGAACGGCGGCGCAATTGATTTTTATGAAAGCAGCCTCTCTACGAGGACTCAAATGATGAAGGTCGCTCGCAACGAGTTCCTTCCCCGTACCACTCTCACCGGTGATGAGGATATTTGATCGGGTCGGCGCAACGGTGCTGATGAGATCACGGAGAATCTCCATGACCCGGCTTCGTCCAATCATGGCCCGGTTCTCACGCCACTGCACCAGCTGATTCCGAAGACTTGTGTTCTCCTGATTCAACCGGGAAACACGCAGCGCCTGATGAACCGCCCGCTCCATATCCTGCGCTCGAAAAGGTTTGGTGACAAAGTCCAAAGCGCCCCGTTTCATCGCCTCGACCGCGGTTCCAACGGAGCCATGCCCGGTCATCATCACCACGCCCATCTCACCCTGATTCACCAATTCTTCCAGCAATTCCAATCCGTCGCTGGCTCCAAGCCTGAGATCAAGCAGAACCAATTCCGGTGAATGGCGTTCTACAATGGATCGGGCCAATTCGGCCGATGCCGCCGTCTTTACATCATGTCCTAATCCCCGCAGAAGCTCGGAGAGAAGATCCCGGATGAGAGGATCATCGTCCACCACAAGGACAACGGCGGGCGCCGATGCTTTCATACAACCTCCCCGGAGTGAGCCGGCAGCTCTAAAACAAAGACGGCGCCCCGATGGGGCGATGCCACGACATCAAGAGTGCCATTCATCGCCTCGGCGAGCCGGCGGGCCGTCGGCAAACCCAATCCGGTTCCTCCGGGTTTTCCAGTTTGGAAGGGTTGGAATATCCGGGAAGCCGTTGCCGGATCAAGTCCCGGCCCGGTATCCCGCACCAAAAAACGGACGCGGTCACTGGAAAGACGGGTGGCCTGCAATGTCAGCTCCCCCTGTTCTCCCATCGCCTCAATGGCATTTCGGATGCAGTTTCCAAGAATTTGAGTCATGAGGTCGCTATCGCCCCAAACCTGAGGGAGGCCCTCTTCGATACGCAGCTCCTTTTTTATGCCGGATAAGGAGGGACCGTCAAAGGAACGTAGAATTTCAGACAGGTATGGAGCCGCAGAAAAGGCACGCATCACAGGTTGTACAGGGCGCGCCAATACTAATATGTCGTCCACCATCCGCTGAATAATCTTTGTCGCATGAAAAATCCTCTCCAGATGTCCTTCTATCCCATGAGATTCGCGCTGTTCAAGCAGCGAAACGGTTCCCTGAATGGCGGCCAAGGGATTGCGCAATTCATGCAGAACGGTCGCGAGAAGCCGCCCGATCTCCGCGAGCGGGCGCAGTAGACTCACCTCATTCTCCAGCTCCACCAGACGGTCCTGGGTTACGAGGGCGCCGGCGGCGCCGCCGCAGTCTCCTCGATCATCCAGAGGAATCATCAAGCACTGAAAAAAACGCCCTCTCAACTCGATCTGGGAGCGGCCTTTCGGAACGGTAAAGATCGTTCCATCGCCCAAAATCGACTCTATCGGCCGTGCCGCCGCTTCGGACGCCGTCAAATGAAACAACGTCTCGGCACCTGCGGAGAGATAGCGGATTCTTCCGCCGGCATCGAGAATAAAGACAGCAGAAGTTATACATTCAAGGAGCTTCCCAAGAACGGCTGCGGCCCGGCGGCTCTCATCCCATTGCTGGGTGACATGCCGCAATAGCGATTCCGACACTTGACCGCCGTTTGGCGGCAATTCGTCCGCCACCCGCTGCGGGCGAGCCCATTTATCGTGCTGCATCTCTATTTTTGATTCAGGCGCCATAATTTATGAGACCTACTGCGTTACCGCATCCGCCGTCAATGCCATACTCAGCAGCTCCACATGGCGCCGGGCATATTGGGTCCAGTGTGACTGGGGAGATTCCTTTAACAATTGAAGGAACGACTCCCTTGCTCCTTCCAAATTGCCGGCTTCCTCCCGGCAAACCCCTGTCCTATAGATCGCCCATACGCGCTGATCGGGATCGGTCACTTTATCTATCGCCTCTGTATAAAGAGGCAGAGCCCCGATATAATCGCCGCGTATGCAGAAGAGATCGGCTCTGCGCAAGCGCGCTTCCCCCATCAGCTCCCCGGAATCATCCTCTACTATGTCATTCAAAATCTTTTCAGCTTCATCGAACCGTCCCAAACCCTCAAGGGCCTCAGATCTCAGGAGCTGTTCTTCCTGCGCCTGCCGCGGATCCATAACATCGGCCGGAAGACGCTCCAACCAGGCCAGCGATTCATCCCATCGGCCCCGGCTCAAACTCATCCTTGTATAATCGAGAACAGAATCAATCCAAGGCTCATCGGGCTTATGAGCTTTTTCCCAGGTTTCCAGAATTCTTCTTGCGACACTGCCGTTCTGCAGGGTCAATGCGATTTGCATCAGATGAAAATATGTTTCAACGGCAATGAGATGAGCCTCGGTGGCATCCTCTTCCTCAAACATCGCAACGGCGGCTGGGCGGCTTGTTAAAGGAACAGCAAGATGCCAAAGCAGGCGAAGGGCATTCGTCCCTTGTGTCCCCTTATAAAGCCGCAAACCCCGTGATATCATATCCATGGCCTGATCCGGCCGGTTCTGCAACAGCGCCTCCTGGCTTTTCTCAAGAAGATATCCTGTGGCATGGCGGGTGACCTCGCCACCGGTCATCACATAACGTTTCGCTTCGCTTGCCGCCAGCGCCGCGCTATCGGGTTCCGATGGGCGGACCGGTTCGACATTTTTGGGAAGGCTTTGCCGGACCATGTGCGGCAGAGCATCAGGGGGGGCGACCGGTATTTTGGTGATTTCAGGCTGCCCCACCGGCCGGGCGATCACCGGATTCTTGGATGCCGCCTGTGATTCGGTGGATGATTCGGCCGCTGATATTATAGGAGTTTGCTTGGCTGAAGCCGGGGTCTTTGATGTGTCCGGATCCTGTTTGACGGCTTGTTCCTGGGATTCCGCTGAAATCATGGGAGAGCCCTCGTCGCCATCCTTGCCGAATCGACGGCCGCCCCAGGGATCACCGGGCTTTGGCTCCAGTCTTAACAATAATTCCAACCCATCGGAATCAACCGTGAGTTCGCGGGGTTCACTGAGAACCAGGGTCAAACGGACCACCGGTTCCGGTCCTAATCGAAACTGACCGACACGCAATGTCTTTATTGCGCCGAGATCCACGACACTGGTCCAAAGAGCGATCGTTTTCCCAAGCCCCTGCCGGGCCGGCTTGATATCCACCGCCCACCGCGGAGGATTATCCAAACGGAGAGTCGATGGTGCGCCGGTAAAAGGAACACGCAAATGCGTTCCGGTAGAATCAGCATGGATTTCAATCCATTCCACACGCACCGGCTTCGAATTATTGTCGGCGGCTGGATCGCCTGTTTCAGCAAAAACAGCCGGGGCCAACCATACCGCCGGCAGGATTGTGATCCAAAATATCAGATAACGAATCCCATGAGAAATGTTAAACATCTCTCCGGACTCCTTCCTCCTTCGGTCCACCTTTTTGTCAGATCTGCAAGACGAAGGGTGCGCTCTTCACTCACCTGAGAGACTTGCGGTGTGCCGGCGCTTCGTCCTTATCTCTCGCTTTTTCATCGGCCTTGATCAAGGCTCGAGCAAGGCGGGCAACCGCATCATCCAGCAAGGCTCGAACTGTCTCTACATCCGTGCAGAGGGCCTGGGCCATCTCTTGAAGATTCAGACCTTCATGATGGCGAAGAGCCACCACGAGGCGTTTGCGCTCCGGTAAGGTCGTAAAAGCCTTCTGGAGCACAGCCCGTCTGTCTTTAAGAGGCATGTGCCAAGACACGGCCCTGCGCGGAGTTTGGGAGCCCGGAAGTTTCGCGGGCTTCGTTCGCGCCAGGGTTTCCAAAAGAGCCATTTTTTGTTTCCTCCAGATTCCAGCCAACCATCTTTACCACCCATCGCAAATTGCAACGTTCGTGCCAGTTGCATGGGGTAAAAATATCCCGCACTAGGTCTTCTTTTCCCATGGGGCTTATTGAGATAGAGCCCCATCCCCGTTTGGGGAACCTATCAATGCTCCATATACCTATCGGCAGCGGAAAATATTTCCCCACCTCTGGTTGGAAGCCGACCACCGGCTGGATTTAAAAATGACAAATAGAGGGATTCTTATTATTTTGTAGGGTCTTGATGAGGCTCAGCAGACCCGCCTGAAAGGTCAAAAAGGGCTAATTGGCCACCTTCAAAGAGATGCTGTTCCAGGAGAAGCCCTTTTTCCTCGAGATGATCAAGGATGAGCCGTCCCTCATCCAGATCACCCCAATTATAAAGGTGCGAGAGGAATATCCAGACCCGGCTTTGCCGGGGCATTTCATCGAGATCTTCATAATAGAGCTCGGGATTGGCTCTGGCTTTTATCCCGCGCCAGAGTGGACACGGGGGATCCGGACAATAGAATTCGAAGGGAAGCGCCGAGGCGTAATAGACATAAACCAGATCATCGGCGTGCGCTCGTTGCACCAGAAACGAGACCATCTCCCGGACTTCCTCCCGTCCCCGAGGTCTGATGATTCCATAACAAGCTCGCATGGTCTCCACACCCACCGTGGCGCCTGCCAAGAGAATGAAGAGGGCGGTGAAGGCAAGAGCCTTGCCCTTGCCCTTGCCCTTGCCCCGCTTCACTATCTCCAAAGATCGTAGATAAGCCGCTACTTCGCTGAATCCCAAGGCCAGGAGAAAGATGAGTGAGGGCGATAAGAAAAGGAGCAGGCGGCCGCTGAACGGATAAAGAGCAAATCCCGAGGCCAGCAGGGCCAGAAATAAGGGACCGAGAAGCAGGACGGAAAGAGCCCACGCTCTGGTTCTTATGAGGTTTATCAATGCCGGAATCATCAGGATCAATCCCGCAATGGGGATCAGCAAACCTCCAGGCATTCTAAAAAGCAGATAGGCGCTGCGCGCATACCATAAAAGGTCTTCAGCGGATGACGGCGGGAACGGCGCAAAACCCCCCGACCGCGCCCAGACACCCTGCAGGCTCGAGACACTCGCCCAACCACTAAGATAGACAAAGAGGCCGAGAAGGCTGGATATCCAGAGAAGAACGGCTCCAACAGCCCCCATGATCCGGAGTCGGTCCCCCCGCGTATTTTTTGCCAGGAAGAGGACGGCAAAGCCCATAGGCATGACAAAGATCAGCGGATAGGAAAGCCAGGGCCCTATTATGCCGAGCCCGCCCAACAGCAGTAATTCAATGGGCGCCCTCTTATTTTGTATAAGTCTCAAAACAAGGTAGATCACCAAGAGCGCCGCCGCCGCATCAAGTGCGTAGGGCTTTAGCTGGCAGGAGTAATCGATTAAGGGATCGGATACGGCGAGAAGCAGAAGACCAAAGGCCCAGGTCCCCTTCGGAAGGAGCCGCCGGATTGTTAATAACCCGAGGGGCATGACGGCAACCCCTGAAATAAAGGGGACAGCACGGAGTGCCATCCCCCCCTTCCCCCAGGCGATGACGGCACACCGCTCCAGGTATAGGAAAAGAAGAGGTGCGGCCTGCTCATAATCCAAAGGAGCCCTCAGTCCGCTGAAATCACGATGGATAAGATTGAGGGCCAGCATCGACTCATCGAGCCAGAGCGAGGGATCGGCGATATATTGTAAAATGCGAAGGAGAATTCCGAAAAAAACCAATCCCCAAAGAACCGCATTTCGATCAAACCTCTCCAAATAATCCGGAATCATCCTCGAGGGGTGGCCTGCTGCAGCTGGGATTTTCTGTCCCCGCCCGGATCCGTCCTCGAAGCCGGCGCGGGCTCCTCTTTTGGCGTTTCCTCCGGGGAGTGGAACCATCTAGAAAGTTTCCTCGGGAATATCCTCCAATTCATACTCGCGCAGTTTCGTCCGGAGCGTTTGTCGGGAGATCCCCAGCAGATCCGCCGCCTTTGTTTTATTGCCATTCGCAAATTTTATCGCATGACAGATGGCGATCTTTTCGACCTCCTTCAAATTCGGAACTCTTTCCTTGGAGAAGAGGTTCTCTTCTGGTGTCGCGGTTTTAGGTCCGCGTTCGTTTTCAACGATATTCCTCGGTAATTCATCAATGCCGATCTCCTGGATATCGCACATAAGAACGAGTCGCTCCATTACATTGCGGAGTTCCCTAACATTGCCCGGCCAATTGTAATCCATCAGGCGCCGAAGACTCATATCGGTGAATCCCCGAACATTCTTTCCAAGTTCGCGATTATAGGCTTCTAGAAAAGTCTTTATTAATACGGGAATATCTTCCCGTCTCTCTCGCAAGGGGGGGATATAGATTGGAACCACTGTCAGTCTATAATAAAGATCCTCTCTGAAGTTGCCGTCTTCCACCTCACGGAAAAGATCCTTATTCGTCGCCGCTAGGAACCGCGTCGATACGCGAATATCGGCCGTTCCTCCCAACCTCCGAAATGTCCTCGTTTCCAGGACCCTCAACAACTTCGCCTGAAGTTTGGGACTCATCTCGGCAATCTCGTCAAGGAAAAGTGTTCCGTTATCGGCTAGTTCCAACAATCCCATTTTTGTTTGCTGCGCGTCGGTAAAGGCTCCCTTTTCATGACCAAATAATTCGGATTCCAGTAAATGCTCCGGCAGGGTGCTGCAATTAATATCGATAAATGGACCTTCATTCACCGGTGAGAATTCATGAACCTTTCGGGCGATCAATTCCTTCCCTACCCCGGTTTCACCGCGGATCAGGACCGTGGCCGTGCTCGAACGGGCCACCTTTCTCACATTTTCCAACACATCATGTATTTTGGCGGAGGGCCCGAAGATGGCGCCCATGTCATGCGTCAGACTCTGTTGGCGGCGAAGATATTCCACCTCTTTTCTCAGCGCTGCGGTGGAGAGGGCGTTTTTAATAATGAGACGGAGTTGGTGAATGTCCAGCGGTTTTGCCAAATATTGGAAACATCCTGCTTTTGTCGCCTCAACAGCATCATCGAAACGGCCGAAGGCCGTCATGATGATGATAATAACCTCCGGATGGGCTTCCTTGAACTTCTGAAGCAGCTCCAATCCGTCCTCGCCGGTCGCCCTGAGCTTCTGATCGAGAAGAATGAGATCGATTTCCCTTTCCTCAAGTATCTTAAACGCCTCCACACCTCCAATAGCCGACCAAACAGTCGAATGTTCATCTCTGAGCGCTTCCGTGAGACTGACTCGGATCGACTCCTCATCATCAACAACGAGGAAGTTGTATTGCAGGTTAGTTGGATTCGCGACGTCGCTCACCGTACCTCCTCTCCACTGGCAGATCCACTTCCACTGTTGCTCCCCGTCCGGGAACGGACTGGATGGAAATAGACCCTCCGTGTTCCTGCACAATCGACTGGGTTATACAAAGACCGAGTCCTGTTCCATCAGACCGGGTCGTGAAAAAAGGATCGAATATCTTGCTCAGAACTTCTTCCGGTATGCCCGGCCCTGTATCCACGATCCTAACCTGAAGGAAGGGGCGCAGGGGTGTTTCCCTGGACACACGCACCCGATCCCCGGCGCGGCGGCCCAGCCCCTTGCGAAGATGGGGATGACGCCGAATGAGATGGACCTCAACCTTGAGCTCCCCCCCCTGCGGCATGGCCTGGCGCGCATTGCGGATCAGATTCATGAAGACCTGAGTTATCTGATCGGCATCCATATAGATGGCCGGCAGATCAGGCTGAAACTGCTTCACTATTTCGATGGATCGCCCGACAAGATGATCTTCCTCTAATTCGAGCACCCGATCCAGACATTCCTCAATCCGGCTCAACCGCATCTGTGGAGGACCGGGCTGGGCAAAGTCCAGCATACTGCTGACAAGTCGATTCAGCCGGTCCCCTTCCCTCAAGATGAGATTGATCAATCTTGCCGATTCGTGCTCTTCCCCAAGCCTGTCGCGAAGCACCTGCCCGCAATTGATGATCCCCGTTAAGGGATTACGGATCTCGTGCGCCACTCCAGCAGCCAATTCACCGATCGAAGCAAGACGATCACGCCGCCGCGCATTTTCCTCCAAAGCCCGATCGCCCGAGATATCGCGGAACAAGGCCACGGCGCCCCTCACCCTTCCTTCATCATCCAGTAATTGACTCAGGCGGATGGAAACCGGAATCTCGCGGCCCTCAGAATGGAGAATGTATAAATCGATGCGGGCCACCGGCGCATTGAGAATGCTGCGAAGGGGGCTTTCGGAAAAATCCGCGGGTTTGAGGATATCGTCACAGAGCCGACCTATGATCTGATCCACCGAGAGGCCCAAAATCTCCCCCGCGCGCTCGTCACAGCGGACAATCCTGCCCTGCTCATCCACCGTCATCATTCCCTGTTCCAGTACTCTCGTGATTCCGGCTGAAAAAATGCGTTCGAGGTCCAATAGATCGGCCAGCCGCTCACTCCGAACCATGGCATGGGCTAGAGCCAGAGCCTCCATACCCAATCCAGCCGGCCTCCGAAGATTAGGGACAAAAAGGAAGCAGCTTGAAAGGTGTTCATTTCCGAGGAGCACCATTTGGGTCCCGGCCGGTAACGACCATCCCCTGGCTGATTCCAGATTGGCGGGTTCAAGAAGGGTATGAACGGGCAATGTCCAGGTCTGCCTTTTCCGGAGCCACATGGAGATTGACTCAGCCGGCCACTCGAGAGATCCATACCGCACCGCGCGATAGGAGATTCCCGTCTCGGTTAGAATGATGAGAACGAGGCTTTCGGCGTTCAATGATGCGGCTAGCCGCTGGGCCGGCGATTCCAGGCCCTTCTGCTCACGCAGCGAGGATACCCGGCCGGACCTCTGATGACCGTTTTCTGACATAATGGCGCCCGCCTCATGCTAAAAATAGCCCTTCGGATGGTGACAGCTTAACAGGGACGGCCCAACCGCTTCAAGAAAGCTGGCTGGGATTCAGGGAATTGAGGAGTGTGGTTCTTGTGGGATTTTGAGGATTCTAGACAGCCACCGACCGTCGATGCTGCTGCCGCAGTCTCCGACACTCGAGATTCAGACGGTGGCGGATTCGCACCTCCTGATGATATTCCAAATCGAGGAAGCGGGCACCCCAGGCCCTCTCATTTGTGGGTGAGGGCCGCTGATCGAGGATTTGCATCCGGCAGCGGATGGTAGGAGATTTATCCCCCAGATCGAGGCGCGCCTTTACCAGCAAACCAGGTCCGAGAATATTCAGTGGATCGTTCAGGCGGCAGCCGCCGGCGCTGAGATCCAGAGTCTCTAAATGGGCCCACGGGCCCTCTTCGTCCTCCTCTTGACGATCCGGCCGAACCTTTATGGGGAAGGTCACCGGTAGACGGTATTCCTTCCGCCGCTGAGAGGCCGGATCATCAAAAGACGGCACTTCTTCCTTCTCAGATCCATTGGATGTCATTGGACCTGAACTCAACAGACCTTCTCCCAGTCCCCGTCGGGGTCGAGAATCAACCAGGGATCTCCTCATCTTCTCCAGTACCGAAAAAACCGAGAAGCGCCTTTGTGATTTCCCTTCTGACCTCGTCCTGATCATAGAACCTCCGGGCTATCCGTGCCCTAGCTTCCTGGATGCGATCATGCCGAACCTCTTCCTCTTCCTCAACGAGTCGCAGCAGAGGCCGCCGGTCTAAGGATGTCTTCTCATCCTTTGACTCGCAGGAGGTCCGTTCCAGCGGGGTAAAGGGAAGGAGTTTCCCATCATTGCGCAAATGGCTCGATGTCATGCATCCTTCCTCTTCATTTGTGAAAGCCAGGTATCGGGTCACGGACCGGCCCGCCGATCTAGGCGCACCGGTCAACATGTACACTCGTCGTTTGATAATTTGGTCCAGAGGATATGGCCTTCTGAGTCCCCTGGACATTTTTTAACTCCATAAGCAAACCGGAACGCTTGGACAAAACCTGATCCAATGTACGTTCCAATCGGTTGTTTAATTCTTTTCGTTGCGCCGGGATGAAGGTTTTCGCTGTTGATGACGGGGTGCTTTCAATGGAACGCAGAAGCCGAAGAGCGCGATTCCAAGCCCCTTTTGCCACTGCAGATTCCAAATCCTCAATCCATTTGTCCATTTCTATCCGTTCCCCTCTCCGCGGTTCTGCGCGAAGAGATCTCACCTTCACCACCTTGGATGAATTGCGTTATCGCGCTTCCGTCCTAACTGATGGTTCCCAACTGCTGAAGCTCGGACTGTCGAGCTTGGATTTGAATTGCTATCTTCTGGAGCTCGGTGATCTGTTTCAGGAGGTATTCCTCTCGTTTTTGCAACCGTGCTTCAGATTCCTTCAACCGGGTCTCCAAGGCGGTGATTCGACTCGACAGCCTGTCCTCTTCGCGATTGAGAAGGCCAGCGACCCCCTCATACGGTTTAATCGCTGAGCTCAGGCGTTCCATAAATCCGACCAGAGCGCTCCCTGGCGCGAATGTCAGATCACCCGTTTGAATCGCCGCCGCCAGGGCATTAGGATCATCCCAAACAAGCCGCCCTTCACGGTCGACCTCCAGTCCAATATCCCTCAAATCCAAACCAGAACCGTCATTGGTAGTTAAAGCCCGCCGCAATTGGCTCGTCATACTCGATAAACCGGCCGTACCCCGGAGCAGCCCCCTCTCAACATCCTCCCCACCCGCACGAGTGGCCTCCCTAAGGATATCGACCATGCCGTTATAGACATCAACAAGTTCCTCCATCTTTGCCTTGATCGCTTCCTCATCCGGAGCCAAGTCCAACACAACAGGCGCCTCAGTCGGAGCCCTAAGTGTCATGGTGACGCCGGGGAGGATTTCTTCTAATGCATTGGTGGAGGACGTCAATTGAAGTCCATCGAGTGTGAATTGGGCATCATGAGATTCTTGGATTGTAGCCTGGTGATATTTGCCTGGAGCGGAATTTCCCGCTAATCCCAAGAGAGACATGATCTCTCCCTCAGAATCGGATATGGAGGATAAAATCCCCTCCTCCCCGCCGGCCTTCCCGGACAATAGAAGACGAACTTCCGTTCCGGTGCGGATGACGGTGGCCTGAATGCCGATATTGGCATCCTGAATGGCATTGGCGAATCGAGTGATGGCTTGGCTGTTAGTGAATCCCGCGTCCAAATCGTACCCCACCTCACCGCCTTGACCGCCGCCGCTTTCAATGTTAAACCGGCCTGAAAGTCCTGCTAATTCAGTGCCGTCGGCTGAGAAGGTTTGTGATGCGAGAACGTGCGGGGTTGCCAATTGTTGAATTTCTATTCTATGGCTCCCCATAAGGGCGCGTGAACCAACCGTGACACCCAATGCCGAATCATCCGATAAGGTGACCCCCAGACGAACACCTTCCGTCGAGAGGTCCAGGAGAAGATCATCCATTGCATCCAAACTGTCTTGCAGTTTAGAAAGCAGACCCCTGGCCTTATCGAGTTCATCCTTTTGTGTCTCCCAGCGCTGAAGTGAAGCGCGTTTGTTAGCCACTATGGAGATCTCGGCCAAAGCCGGAGTATCACTTCCCGATATGGAACTTACATCAGACACTCAGCCCCCCCCACTCCTCCGGCCCGCCCTGTTTCCATCAAAGAGCGGGCGGCCTTCCCATCACCACGTTTTTGTTGGGCCTGAGCTGAGACCCAAGCGGACCGCAATGTATTCAGAATTTGTGTAACTTCATCCCATTCACCCTCACGAACCCTTCTCATGAGGTAATCGTAAAGGGATAACATCCCGCGGGCGATTTCGCCTTGCTCCAAATTGAGGGCTCCGATCATCTCTTCCAAAGCCCGCAAAGCCAGGCGCCGGTTCTTCTCCCGGCATGCCCGACGGGCGACATCGTAGACCATGAACAGGAGGCGCATGGGGTCCTCATCAAGAACCTGTTGCTCTCGATAAGCCTGCAAAGGATTATGAGCTGCGCCACCTGTCATTATCTACTCCTGTCGGATCACACTGCGTTACCGGCTTGAACAAACCGCCGCCTTACTGGAACAACGCCAAGACCGCTTGAGAGTTGTAATTGGCCTGAGCCAACATCGATGTCGACGTCTGTTGGAGGATCTGCATCTTCGTCAGATTCAGCTGCTCCATAGCCATATCAGCGTTCATCAGCCGGTCAAAAGCCGCCTCGGTGTTCACCTGCGATACCGCAATGTTCCCTTCTTTAATTGTCATCCGGTTGACCATCGAACCGATACGCGCCAAGGCCGTGGTCACCGTATCCAATGCTGAATCCACCTCATCCAGATAGGTGCCGTAGTTGGTGCTA